>JAAYVJ010000513.1 GCA_012517265.1 Planctomycetota bacterium
GAACGATGGACGTCATGAGCCCCAAAGCCTCTGCCAGTGCGGAACGGTTAAAGGTGACCTTCATGGCATACCTCTTCAAAAACCAGAGGCGCCCCATGCGCCCCACGATCTGCAATTCGGTGATAGTTTACCGAGGGCGTTCGCTCTCGACAACCCCTTTTGTTCCATGCCCCCAGCGTGTGGAAGAGGCCAGGGCTGAGGTTGGCGAATGTCACAATACCGTCGGGACCTTATAGAAGAATGATTGTAAAAGGAAGGGTATTAGTAGAAGTCATATGGACCCTGGATTGTGTTATCTTCCGGCCGAAGGACCTCCTAAATCCTTTCCAACACAACAGATATGAGTTTTATTATCGGAATGTGGGTGTGGAAAAGGTGTTGGGACCGGTGTGGCTACGCTTGACAAATTCACAGCGGCCGAGTATCTAACAGGTTTGCACCCAGACTACTCACAAAATGGTGTGGCAGGATTAACAGGGGCTGTTAGATTCTCCCTGGACAGGTAGAGGCCATGATTTCACGACCACAGCAGCGCGCACAGACACAGGCTACAGAGTTGTTTGTCGGTTTCGACGTCGGCAGCAGCTTCGTTCATTATGCGGTCCTCGGCGCCGACAGGACTGTCCTCTATTCGCCCGACCCCATCATGCATTTTGCCAATCCTCTCGGGGCGATCGGTGAAGCCTGGCGCGACATCGCGGCCCACTGCGACGCCACGCGGATCAAGAGCACCGCCCTGACCGGCAGCGCCGCCGAAACGTTTCCCCGCGTCATGCGGGGAGCCCTCTACGTCTACGACAGCGTGGCAATCCCCAAGGGCGCGGAGGTCGTTGCCCCGGCGGCCAAGTGCATCTTCCACATCGGCGCGAAGGATTCCTATTTCTTCAGTCTTGGCGTGGTCAACGATCGACAGGTTATCACCGAGTGGCGGACCGGCACCAAGTGCGGCGGCGGCTCCGGCATGCTCGTCGAGAAACAGTGCCGCAGGATGTTCCAGGGCGACGTCCCCGCTCCCGAGCTTGAAGACACCGCCTCAGCCCGCAGCGAGGCGGAGCGGGAGCTGATCGCCGAGCGCAACCGCGGCCGTCTCCAGGGGCGGCTCGAAGAAATGCTGCGCCGCGCGGAGGAGGAGGCCTCCCGGTCGAAGGAGCCCAGCGAATTCCTTGCCCGTTGCGGTGTGGTCGTTCAGTCCGACCTCATCCACAAGCAGAACGAAGGCGCGACGCGCGTGGACAATCTGGCCGGCTTGTTCCGGACTGTGGCCCGCAACTACATGATCGACGTTCTCGGCTCGCGCGACTTCGCCTCGACCACCAAGAGCGGGCAGGCGATCTCCACGGGCGGCGTCTTCTCCAACGACCTCGTTCGACAGAACCTCGCCGACCTGCTGCACATCGAGATCGAGCGACCCGCCCATCATCAGAACATCGCCGCGATCGGCGCGGCTGTCAAAGCCCTCGAGGAAAAGAACACTTTCGTCATGGACCTTGGCCAGCTCCGAAACGTCGCGGAGTACAGCCGGGAGAAACGCAAATTCGCCCCTTCGCTGTCCGAGAGCCTGCCGCGCGTCCACGCCAAGACGGAGACTCTGCCCTCCGAGATCCCCGCCGGCACCGAGGTCGTCCTTGGCATCGACGGCGGCAGCACCACGACCAAAGGCGCGCTCGTCGAGATCCGGACCGGCAAGCTGCTCGACAAGCTCTACGTCAAGACGCACGGCAACCCTGAGGAATCGCTCAAGCACGTGCTCAAGTACCTCTCGCGCCACAAGGCCAACGTGATCATCAAAGGCGTCGGCGCCACCGGGTCGGCCAGGAAGCTCTACGAGAAGATCCTCCTGAGCAAGAGCAAGAGTCGGGATCTGTCCCAGCAGGGGATCGCTTCGGCCGACCGCATCACGGACGAGATCACCTGCCACGCCCTCGGCGTCAAGCACAACAACCCCGAGGTCGACACGATCTTCGAGATCGGCGGCCAGGACATGAAGTTCACGAGCTTCAACAAGGCCGGCACGGTCAAAGAAGCCAAGATGAACTACAGTTGCCAGGCCGGCTCCGGCCAGACGCTCGAGAACATGGCCGATGTGATCAACCTCAGCGTCGAAAGCACGCTTCAGGACGCAGCCCTGCGGGCCGAACGCGTCCCGATCATCGACTCGACCTGCGGCGTCTTCATGGAGATGGACGAGAACCGCCTCATCGCGGAAGGGTTCAGCCGGGACGAGATCGCCGCCGCCATCATCCGCGGCACCGCGGCCAGCTACTTCTACAAGTTCGTCGGCGGCTCGCAGCACGCAGGCGACAAGTGCTCCGCGCAGGGCGGCCCGGCGCTGGGCAAGGCGTTCCTCGCCGCCCTGGCGCAGGTCACCGACAAGCAGATCGAAGGCTATCCCCATCGCGAAATGTTCGGCGCCTGGGGACAGGCCCTCGACATCATCCAGGCCATCAAGCAGTTCGAGCAGGACGGGAAGAAGTACGGCACCGCCTTCCGCGGCTGGGGCATCATCGACATGGCCTTCCACAAGAGGAAGGTCCTCTGCCGGGATTTGTTCGCCGACAAGTCGTGCGGCATCCGCGACTGCCAGCTCGAAGTCTTCAGCATCGAGGACGACGAGATCATCACGGGCGGCTTCTGTCCCCGCGGCAACTCCGAATCCGCCAAGAAGCCCAAGACCAACTACGTCGACCGCTACCACAAGATCTACGAGAAGCACTTCAAGAAACAGGGCTGCCTCTTCAGCGAATTGAGCAGCGCCAATCCCGACGCGCCGACTGTCGGCATCAAGCGGAGCATGGCCACGCTGGGCACCAAGGGCGTCTGGAGCGCGGCCTTGTTCCGAAAGCTCGGGTTCTACCCGGTCGTCTCGCCCCGAAGCGACAAGGACATCGCCAAGATCGGCGTCGACAACTCGCGGACCGAGTTCTGCATCGCCCGCAAACTGGCCACCGGCCACGCCGCGATCCTGAATGACTGTCCCGACCTGAAGTACCTCTTCAACCCCAGCTTCATTGAGGTCCGTCAGCCCAGCCCGCCGGACCTGAAGTACTGCATCTACACCGAGTC
>JAAYVJ010000069.1 GCA_012517265.1 Planctomycetota bacterium
AGCGACGCCGCCGTGGTCTACGTGTACCTGGAGGACAGCGCGGGCAAGTCGGCCGTGGTGTCCTACCCGGACAGCACGCTGGCCTATGCCCCGGTCTGGCTCGAGTGGAAGATCCCGCTGAGCAGCTTCGCCGGCGTCAACGCGGCCAAGATCAAGAAGATGTGCATCGGCGTCGGTGATCGGAAGAACCCGGTCGCAGGCGGCGCGGGCCTCATCTACATCGATGACATCCGGATCATCAAGCCGTAACGACAGGTGGTCTTAAGGTCACTGCCGGATGCTCGGCGGCGACAGGTATGTAACGAGGGCTGCGGTTCCGAAGCCGGGATCGCAGCCCTCCTCTTTCTCTGTCAGTTCGTCAGGCCGGCCTGCTGCTTGATCGCGTCGATGTCGACGTCGCGGATGTACTGGACGAGGTTCTGCCAACCGCTGTAGAAGCGAAAGCCGCCCTCGGTCATTTCGGCGATGGCCTGCTCCTTGTCCCAACTCTGGATCGCGACGCGGTAGATCGCGACCATCAGGCCGGTGCGGTCGGCCCCCCGGCGGCAGTGCACAAACGCCGGAAGGCGGCTCCTGTCGCCCACGATCTGGAGGAACCGCACGACTTCGGCATCATCGACCCGCCAGGCGGTCATGGGGATCGTCTCGTATGCGATTCCCGACGGGATCGACAGGTTCTTGTCGGTGTCCGAGGACCGCAGGTTGATGATCGTCTTGATCCCGAGTGCCTTGAGTTGCTCGACTCCCTCGGCGGTCGGCTGCGCTCCCCGGTAGAGATCGTCTGAGACCTTGTAGAAGTTCGGCAGGCCCGGCCGGTCCACCGGCTGGGCCCACGTGGCGGCGGCCGGCGCGCTTGCCACGCGGGTCTTGTTGTCCGTGCCGAGCGGAATCACCGCCGTGTGTTGACACCCCGGCATGACCACCGCGAGCATCGCGACACAGACCAGCACGCCGCGAACCAACACTCGTCTGACTTGCATTCGCATTCTAACCTGCACCATTCAGCCTTGAGCCATCTGTTCGGAACCACGATTTTTCTGCTTGCCGAGCCCGCGGGCGAGCAGCATCACCTGCTTGACACAACTACGGCAGATATGCGTGAATGAGAACTTGATCGGGCTCAGCTCCGGCATGAGGAAGTCCCGGCAGGGCTCGGCCGGGAGGGCGTCGCCCACGATCTCGATCCGGTCGCGATCCACGCAGCCGAAGCCGATCTCCCGGGCCGTGCGGACGATGGGGAGCTTGTCGGGCGATTGATCGATCAACCCGCAGCAGACCAGCTCGCACGCGATGGGGTCGGCGCCGGCGATGAGCCAGCCGAGCCGCCGGCTCGGGCCGTTGATCGGCCCCTGGCCTTCCATCGCGACGATCCCGTCGATGATCGTCAGGACCGGAGCCAGGTGCTCGTAGATGCCGATCAACATCTTGCAGAACGCGGTCGGGTCGTCGCCTTTGCGGAAGTGCCAGAGCGCCTTGTGCTTGCCGCTGACGCAGCCGAACATGTTCTTGACCGCGAAGGTGGCGGTCAGTTGCTGGTGGGCCTTGAACTTGGGCAGATTGACGATCGCGTCGGCGTCGAGGGCCACGGAACTGAGTCCCACCCGCGGCCCGCCTCGCGGCAGCCTTCGTTTCTTGGGATCGTCCAACTGGCGGATCGGGACGCCGAGCTTCTCCAGAGGCTCGACCAGTTCCAGCGCGCGGGCGCAGGCCAGGGTGTCCGCCCAGGCGGGGGAGTCGGCCACGAAGGGCTTAGCGCCGCAATCCTTGAGCAGGCGGGCCACTTCGAGAATCACCGCCGGATGCGTCTGCGCGGCGCTGCGGTGATGCGACTTGGGCGTGATGAAGTTCGGCTTGATCAGGACCGAGTCGCCTCGCTTGACGAAGGCTTCGATGCCGCCCAGGAGGTCGACCTGCCGGCGGATTGCCTGGGCCAGGCGGTCGGGCTCGTAGTCGGGGCAATGGATCAGGGCGACTTTCGCGGACGCCATATTCCCTCAGTCGTTAATCGCGGAACAGGCCAGGACGTAGATCCGCACGGCGGGTTTGACTTCCGGCGGGGTCCGCGTGGCCGGGTTGAAGAAGAGCGTCCCCTCGGGCCGGTTGAAGAACAGCCCGCCGAGAGTCTGCCGTTCGCTGGTGTACTCGTCGGGTCCCAGGACGATCAGGTCGCCGGGCGCCATCTGGACGGCGAAGGCGGCCGCTTCGAAGTAGAACTCCTTCTTGCGGGCGGTCTCCTGCAGGGGGCCAATCGCGCTGTTGAGGGGAATCGTGCAGGTCGGGTACCCGATGATCTTGCTGACGCCGCGGGCCCAGGGGATCGGTTCGGCTCGCAGACGCAAGGCCAGGATTCCCGGCTCCACGCGCGCCGTCTGCCTGATCAGATTGCTGCCGACGAACGAAATCTCCTGACCCAGGGGCACCTGCGCGATGGGCAGATCGCTCGTATCGTTGACCGGCAGGGTCATCGAGACCGTCGAGGCCCTCTGGGCGCCCGCCTTGGTCAGGATCGATTGGATTTGCGGCCAGGCGGTCGTCCGGCCGTACCGCATCCGGAACGTGTTTTCGGTGAACGCATTGTAGCTGATCAGTTTGATGGGCTCAGCCGAAAGGGTCGGCCAGAGATCGTCGAGACGCTCCACGCGGTCGGCGGGCAGATCCAGGATCTGCACGTCCAGCATGACGGTCGAAAAGAACTGCGGGGCAGACGGCTTGTTTCGCGGGGCAAGATCGCCGATCTTCACCTGCTCCCAAATCTGCTGCTCCTTGGGTTTGCTCTTGCAGCCCTCCAACCCGAGGACCAGCCCAAGGCTCACCAACGCTACGCACAGGGTTCGAGCCATATCTCCAGCGTACCACGGCCGAAGCCGGCTGTCAACGCACGCGCTGGCTCACGCCGGAACAGACAGCTCGTTCTGCGGTTCCTTTGCCGTCCTGATTCGGGTATACTGCCCCCTCGCGCCGGAACTGTCGAGCGGCGGTCCAAGTGGGTTGATTGTGAGAGTATGTCGATGCCTCTGTTTCTGGATGTTTTCACCAAGGTGTTCTTTCTTTTGTCGCCGTTCTTTTCGGTGTCGATGTTCCTGTTGCTCTCGGGCGGCATGGACCCGAGGGCCCGCCGTCGCTGCGCGATCCGCACGAGCGTGGCGATTCTGATCATCTGCCTGGTCGTGTACTTCTTTGGAAACGTGATCTTCCGCGTTCTGGGGATCACCGTTCCGGCGTTCCAGGTCGGCGCCGGGACATTGCTGTTCCTCACGGCGATTCAGATGGTCAGCGGCAAGCGAAGCGAGATTGCTCACAATCCCGACGAAGACTTCGCGGTAGTCCCGCTGGCGATTCCGATGATCGCCGGGCCCGGGACCATCGGCACGCTCCTGGTGTATGGGATGGAGATCAGCAACACCCGGCAGAGGATCGAGGCCGGGTCGGCCGTTGTGCTCGCGGTGCTCATGATTTCGTTGTTCCTGCTCCTGGCCGTACCGATCGCCAAGGCGCTGGGGCAAAAGGGGCTTCAGATGATGATGAGGATCACCGGTCTGATCCTGACGGCGCTGGCCGCGCAGATCATTTTCACGGGCGTCCGGACCTTCTTGGGCATCACGCAGCCCCAGTAGAATTCTCGTCGCCCGCGCAGAGGCGGACGCAGTCCGGCCCGAGGGCACAGAAGGGGGGATCGCACGGGTGCGTGCGGCGGGAATTCGTCCCACGGCCGTGAAAAACGGGACGCGAAACCTCCGCCGCACAGTCGCGTCAATGATTCCCCGCGACTCTGCGGCGAAGGATCGGATCACTCGTCGGATTCGGAGTCCTCGTCGGATTCCATGACGGGCTCGGCGGCACAGGCCGAGCCGTGGGGAGCCAGCGCCTGGGGCTCGGCCACTCTGCGGTATCCCAGGGCCTTGATGACTTCCAGGACCTCGGTCCAGGTCGGGAAGGGGCGGGAGTTGGCCCGCTTGTACTCATCAATGGCCATGATGAACTCGAACTGCTCGTCGGACATCTGTCCCTCCTCGGCAGATTTTCGTTCATCGCTGCGGCGACGGCCGGGACCTCTCTGGCGATCCAGGCCGATGCGTCGATCCACGACGTTCTCGCGGCGGTCCTTGCCCGACCGGCGGTCAATGAAGTTCGGGTCGTAGGGGTTGCCGCCGAGATCGTAGCGGCGCCGGTCCGTGAGATTGGCCCGGCGGTCGGTCGATGAACGGCGTTCGCAACTCTGGCTGGCGTCTAAGTCTGGCATAGTATCGTGTTTCCTATTCATTGCTTGCGGCCTGTCGAGCAGGCCACAGTGCACGGCGTCCGCACGACTCGTCCGCTGGGGGCGAGACGGGCCCAGGGGGACAGGGCACCGGCTGCCTGAGGGCTCAATACCCTTCGTCGTCCAGATCGTCCGCGTCGAAGTCGAGGTTTTCGTCCTCGTCCATCGTGAAGTCGCACAGATCGTCGTAGGCGTCCTGGGACTCGATGACGACATGGGCCTCGTCCAGATACTCCTCCGGGACCATGATCGCGACCGTCTTGCCGTCCATGCTGGGGTCCATCTGTTCCTTGACGACCGCCGGGATGTCGTTGAGACGCAAGAGCGTCTCATACTCTCTGGCCTGGTCCGCGTCGTCCAGGAAGGTCACGACCACGAGGTCGTGAAGCTTAGTGCTTCCCTTGCCGCCTTTTCTCGGATGTCTGGTCATACTCTGCTCTCCGGTTTCGGTGGCAGCCTCCGGACGGTTGTCGCCTCGCCGCATTCATTCCGCGGCTCCGACGACTCCCCGTCGGGCCCTCACCTGGTTCTGTCGCTGCAATCCGGTGGGGCGATCCCGACGCCGCTCGACGGTACGCCCGCACCATGAGGAGCTATCGGTCTGCTCCCTGCGGAGATTTAGCGACTGTGTCCTTTTTTCTCGGCTAAGGAACAGATCGGGCCAGATCGTGGCCGGACCTGCAGCGTCGCCCGCTGGTCGTGGCCCTGGGTTTGACGAGGGGTGGCGCGGATTTCCCAGGGGGGACCTAGTAATCCAGGGGACCTATAATATGCGGCTCGGGGCGACTATCAAGGAAAGCTGGCGGATTGGGTCCTCCGAACGTGCAGGCCGATAATGTTCGTCGCGTCAGTACTGCAAACTCCGGTCTTGCCCCTTGTGCAGGGCAATCGGACGTGCGACGCCGGAATTATGTAGGCTGGACGCGGCCGGACACGTCCCGAAACTTTTTAACGCCCGAAAATCAAGATTGTGCCCACGGCTGCCGATAGTCTCAATAATCGTGTGGCTGTCTGGGTGTATCCGTGACGCGCGTGTCTCAGGGATATCGCCGACGGCAGGGCTGTTTCAGGGAGTTGGAGAACCGCAAAGTGTGAGTGGGGACATATGAGACTGAATGGTGAGGGGACGCGAATGCGCGTTTTCATGCTGGGCTGGGAGTTCCCGCCGTTCATCAGCGGCGGACTCGGCACCGCATGCTACGGCCTGACCAAGGCACTGGATCAGCTCGGCGTGAAAGTGACATTTGTGCTTCCCAAGATGGTGGACAGCCAGTACGCCACCCACGTGAAGCTCTTGACGCCGCAGGCGAAGAAACGCGTGGGCCGAAGGCGGAACACGCGGTCCCAAGAGGAGGAATTGGCCAACATCAAGTTCCGTTCGATCCTCTCGCCGTTGCAGGCGTACGCGACGCCCCAAACTTATGACGAGCAGATTGCGGAGTTCCTGCGCCTACGACGGGAGACGACCAGCGCGACCGACGCGCCGGGCGACCCCGGCGGAGGCGGCACCGACTACGCGGGGGATCTCTACCGCGAGGTTCATCGCTATGCCCACATGGCCATGGATCTGGCCCGGGACGAGGAATTCGACGTGGTGCACGCCCACGACTGGATGACGTATCCGGCCGGCATCGCCGTGGCGATGGCCAGCGGCAAGCCTCTGGTCGTGCACATCCATTCCACGGAGTTCGACCGCAGCGGCGAGCACGTCAATCAGATGGTCTACGACATCGAGCGGGAGGGCATGCAGCGGGCCCACAAGGTGATCGCGGTCAGCCACTTCACGCGGGGCGTCGTGATCAGCCGGTACGGAATTCCCGGCGACAAGGTCGAGGTGATCTACAACGGCGTGGAGCGAAACGGCACGTGGTCGGTCGAGCCGGTGACCATTCGGCGGGAAGAGAAGATCGTCCTGTTCCTCGGGCGGATCACCATGCAGAAAGGCCCCGAATACTTCCTCCAGGCAGCCAAGAAGGTGCTGGAGGTGACGGACAACGTCAAGTTCGTCATGGCCGGCTCAGGCGACCTGATGTACCGCTCGATCGAGCTGGCCGCCCAGCTGGGGATCGGACACAAGGTTCTATTCACCGGCTTCCTGCGTGGCAACGACGTCCGGCGGATCTTCCGCATGGCGGATTTGTACGTGATGCCGTCGGTGTCCGAACCGTTCGGGATCGCGCCGCTGGAGGCCCTGGACAACGACGTGCCGGTCATCATCAGCAAGCAGAGCGGGGTCTCCGAAGTCCTGCGTCACGCGTTGAAGGTGGATTTCTGGGACATCAACGAGATGGCGAACAAGATTGTCGCGGTGCTGCGCTATCCGCCTTTGCGGATGACGCTCCGCAACCATGGGAATTTCGAAGTGCGCAAGCTGCGGTGGCGGGACGCCGCACGCAATTGCCTGCGGATTTACGAGGAGACCCTGGTGCCTGCGTGAGTCCAGGAAGTCCGCGGTGTAAGACGGATCGACAGGTTACGAAAGGATTGGTGCGGTTATGCCCTCGGTATGCTTCTACTTCCAAGTCCATCAGCCCACCCGGCTTCGACACTATACGGTCTTCGACAACGACGAGCGATACTTCGACGAGGGACGCAACGCCGCGATTTGCAAGAAGGTGGCGAACAAATGCTACCTCCCGGCCAACCGGATGCTCCTGAGGCTGATCCAGCAGCACGAAGGGCGGTTCCGCATTGCGTACAGTCTCACCGGCGTTCTCCTGGAGCAGTTGGAGAAGTACAGCCCCGAGGTTCTCAGCACGTTTCACGCGCTGGCCGAGACCGGTTGCGTCGAATTCCTGGGCGAGACCTACTATCACAGCCTCGCGTTTCTCTATTCTCGACAGGAATTCGTCGAACAGGTCCGCAAGCACGGCGAGTTGATCCAGAGCCTGTTCGGCCAGACCCCCAAGGTGTTCCGAAACACCGAGTTGATCTACAACAACGACCTGGGCCTGCTCATTGAGGCGATGGGCTGCTTCGACGCGGTCATCACCGAAGGCGCCGACCACATCCTGGGCTATCGGAGCCCGAACTTCGTGTACCGGCCCAAGGGCTGCCGCCGGATCAAGATGTTGCTGAAAAACTATTCGCTCAGCGACGACATCGCGTTTCGGTTCTCCAATCGACACTGGGCCGAATGGCCGCTGACGGCGGGGAAGTTCTCGCAGTGGGTCAACGCCATCAACGGCTGCGGCCAGACCGTGAATCTCTTCATGGACTACGAGACCCTCGGCGAGCACCAGTGGGAAGACACCGGGATCTTCGATTTCATGAGACATCTGCCCGGCGAGATTCTCAAGCACCCCGACAACAATTTCAAGACGCCCAGCGAGGTGGTCGCCTCGTACGAGCCGCTCGGGGTGGTCGACGTCCCGCACGTGATCAGTTGGGCCGACACCGAGCGGGACCTGTCCGCGTGGCTGGGCAACCCGATGCAGTCCAACGCGATCTACGAGCTGTACCGGCTTGAGAAGAAGATCAAGCGAGCCAACGACGAGCGGCTCCTGACCGACTGGCGCAAGCTCCAGACGTCGGACCATTTCTACTACATGTGCACGAAGTACTTCGCGGACGGCGACGTTCACAAGTACTTCAACCCGTATGATTCGCCATATGATTCGTACATCAACTTCATGAACGTGCTGGACCACCTGCAGAGGCGGTGCGCATCTTGCGAGACGCCGATCGTGGCGCATAGCCCGACGCAGGCGGCGAACGCGGCCCGCGTCGCCGTGCCGGTCTGATCCCATGCAGATCGCGCGGGTTGCGACGAAGGGCGTCGAGCCTGAGGACCTGCTGACCAGGGAATGGCTCCTGACGAATCGGCGGGGCAGCTTCGCTTCTTCGACGATCGCCGGCTGCAACATCAGCGGCTACCATGGCCTGCTGGTCGGTTCGCCCGATCCGTTAGTCAACCGGATCATGGCGCTGTCCAACTGCCTGGAGACCGTGGTTTGGAACGGCCAATCCCTGGAGCTTGGCACGTGCGAGTTCCGCGGCCGGCTCGCCCCCCAAGGTTTCAGACACCTGCATGAGTTCACCCGCGACATCGGGGCGCGTTTCTCCTTTCGACTGGCGCCGGTCGATCTGTCCAAGGCGGTGTATCTGGCGGCCGACAGTGACACGGTCCTCGTGGAGTACACGTTCGAGGCGGTGCGCGAGCCCTTCGATCTGATCCTGCGCCCCCTGGCGGCGATGCGGGACTTTCACCTGCACCAACAGTCGGACGCGCCGTTCCGCCAGACG
>JAAYVJ010000514.1 GCA_012517265.1 Planctomycetota bacterium
GTCCTACGGCCGTCGAGCGAACCGGCGAACCGGTAGGCGTTCTCGTCCATGCGGGCGAACTCGCTGTTGGCCGGATTCTCCAGTACGTACCAGAGCCCCCCACGAAAGTACTGCCGGCGGATCTTGACGCCCGTCAGCAGCCGCGGCTTCAGATCCGCCACGCGGTACCAGGCTTCATGGAATGTAGGTCGCTCGACAGCCATAGGCATTGTTCAAGTTCGATGGTTGATTGTTGATCTATGAAGTCAGATGCGCCACGTCAATCAACAATCAACCATCAACAATCACACTTCCCTCAGATCCACAGCTTCATCCGCACCCAGTTGATCACCTTGCGGCTCCAGATCCAGGCGTAGGGCCGCTTGTCCACCGTGACCTTGGCCACGCCCTCCATGCCCGGCCGCAGCCAGGGTTGCGTGTCCAGGAGCTTGGCCCGGACCTTGAAGACGTTGCGATTGTTGACCACCTCGGCCGCCGGGTTGATCCGCTCGACCACGAAGCGGAGATACTCCCCGGGATACGTGGCGGTCGCCAGTTTGCCCTCCTGGCCCACCGTCATGTCGAAGACCTCGTCTTCCGGCACGTACAACTGGGCCCGCAACGAATCCAGGGGAGCCACCTCGAAGAGGATCTGGCCCGTCTGGACGGGGGCCCCGATCTGACGCTTGAGATCGCCGGTCACCAGCGTCCCGGTCACCGGCGAGAGGATCCGGGCCTTCTCGATCCGGTGGGCCAGCAGATCGATCTGGGCCCCGGCCTTGTCGGCGTTGGCCTGGGCGATCTGCGCCTCGGCGGTCTTGCCGTCCCGCATCGCGGCGTCGGCCTGCTTGAGATAACCCGCCTGCTCGGCCTTGGCCGCCGCGAGTTGAAGACGCAGTTCCGCCGTGTCCAGCTCCGCCAGAGCGGTCCGGTCCTTCTCCAGAGAGTCCCCCACCTCCAGCTCCACGCTCTTGAGGAAGCCGTCGAACGGCGCGGCGATCTTGTATTGCCAGATCGCCTCCACGACGAAGGGGGCCTTCACGCGATACCAGCCCTTGGCGAACAGTACGAAAAAGACGAATGCGACCGCGGCGATAGTCCCCACCTTGGCCCAGGTGTACTGCGGCCCGACGAGGGTCGCCAGCAGACTGCGAACCCGTCTGGCGATCCTGGCCCCGAACCAGCGGTCGTAGTTGTGCAAAGTCATCAGCCGCGGCGCGCCGAGATCGCAGACCAGGCGAACGGCCGCCACCTCTTCCGGACCGAACGGCTCATTCGCGGTTCGCTCCAATGTCACCACGGCGCAGGGCTTGCCCTCGTGCCGCAAGGGGACGCTCAGGAGGGCCTTGCCGCCGTGGCCGGACGACAGCTCCCCCGCCGCACGACTGATGCACGCGGCCTCCTGGGACGGTTACAGGACCTCGCAATCCTGGTCCAGGCACTCCTCCATCGCCGCCTCGATATCCTGGACCAGTTGCATCTTGCGGCTGAAGTGCTCCGCATGGCTCATCGCCTTGACCTGGACGTACCGGCCCTTGAGAAAACCGACGCTGACCCGCTCGCACCGCCACTTCGCCGCCACCTCGTTGCAGAAGGCCATCGCCACGCTCCGGAACCGGTTCTGGCAATTGACGGCCGAGAGAGTCTCCAGGGCCTTGTGCAGCGTCTCGGTCGCGGCGTCGCGACCCCGCCCCACTAGATGCTGCTCGGTCATCGCCGCCACGCCTGCGATCACTTCCAGCAACTGCCGAGTCGCCTCCGCGGCGTTCTTGTCCGCAGGCCGAAGCAGCACCGCAGTCACAAACCGCTCCTGACCGGCCAGCCGCAACGGCACGACCACCGCATGGGCCTTCAGATCCCCATCCACAGGCGACAGCACCGCCGAGCCCGTGGAATACACCCGCTCGCCCACCGACGCGCAGCGATCCAGCCACGACCCGAGTTCCTGCTCATCCACCGCGGAAGGATGCGCCGCCACCAGGGCATGATCCCCCTCCCCGCCCACGAGCAACACCGCCCCCTGCCGGGCCCGGCAGCAGCGACACTGAAGCTCCAGCAACTGGGCGAAGAACCCGCTGTATCGCTGGTCGATCCTCGGGGCCGTTCTGGACACCGCTTCGACACGTGTGCTGCGATTCCCACCAGTGTCGGTGGGAGTCTCCGCAGAC
>JAAYVJ010000515.1 GCA_012517265.1 Planctomycetota bacterium
AGGACTGGCGTTTGCGGGTACGCTGGATGACGCGGCGATTCGTGTTGCGTGAGAGAGGATAGGGTTCGATTGGACATGAAGGTAGGGACTGTCGCAACATGCCGGGGGGAGCTGGCCATCGCGTAGACGCGGCTCGTCATCGCCTCGCTGAAAGCGAAGCGTCCCGAGCTTGAGATCCGCATTCAGGAGACCACCATCGCAGGCGGCCGCGACCGCAAGACCGCCTTGTGGGATCTGAAGGACGCCGCCGTCCCTGTGTGCCTCTTCAGCGGGGGACAACCGCTCCTTCGGCCGCATTGACGGTTGCATCCCGGAGGGGATGCGGGTAGAATGCCCGCGTGCCCGTGCCTGCGCCGTTGCGTGGGCGTGTTGCCGGGAGGTCGTGAAGGAAGGGACTGAGTGGGAGGCCGCATATGAGCAGAGGCGCAAAGTCGTGGACGCTGGCGTTGGTCATCGGTGCAGTCGTGTCTTTCGCCCTGGCGGGCTGTGAGAAAGGGGGGCCTGTCCAGGATGCGAATGCCCCGGCCGCGGCCGCTCCCGCCGCCAAGGCCATCGAGCTGTCCTACAGCGTGTTTTTCCCGCCGACGCACATTCAGGCCGTCACGGCCGACGCGTGGGCCAAGGAGGTCGAAAAGCGGACCAACGGGAAGGTCAAGATCACGATGTACGCCGGCGGGACGCTGACCAATCCCCAGCAGTGCTACGAGGGCGTGGTCAACGGGATCTCCGACATCGGCATGAGCTGCTTCGCCTACACCCAGGGCCGGTTCCCGCTTCTGGAGGGCCTGGATCTGCCCCTGGGGTATCCCAACGGCACGGTCGCGACCCGGGTGGCCACCGAGCTGACGCAGAGGTATCAGCCCAAGGAGGTGTCGGATGTGCGCGTGCTGTACGTCCACGCCCACGGCCCGGGCCTCTTGGCCTCGAAGAAGCCCGTCCGAACGCTGGAAGACGTCAAGGGTCTCAAGATCCGCTCGACCGGCCTGTCGCAGAAGATCGTGACGGCCCTGGGCGGCACGCCCGTGGCCATGCCGCAGGGCGATACGTACGAGTCCCTCTCCAAGGGCGTCGTCGACGCGACGCTGTGCCCGATCGAGACGCTCAAGGGCTGGAAGCAGGGCGAGGTCATCAACTGCGTGACGGACGCCACCGCGGTCGGCTACACCACCGCGATGTTCGTCGTGATGAACAAGGCCAAGTGGGACAAGCTGCCGGCCGACGTGCAGAAGACCATTGCCGAGGTCAACGCCGAATGGGTGGCCAAGCACGGGCAGGCCTGGGACCAGGCCGACGCGGACGGCCGCGAGTTCGTCAAGAGTCTCAACCGCGAGATGATCTCCCTGACTTCCGAAGAGCAGCAGCGGTGGAAGGACGCGGTCAAGCCGGTGCTGGAGGCTTACGTGGCCGCCGCCAAGGCCAAGGGACTGCCCGGCGAGGAATTCCTCAAGGACGCCCAGGACCTGATCGCCAAGTACTCCAAGTGACGGTGCGAGAAGTGAGCCACGGTCAACGACAGCCAGCCGGCGATTCGAGGTTCTTCGCTCGCCTTGTGCCCGTTCTACGCGGCGTCGTCAGCGCGTTGGGCGTGGTGGCGGGTGCGGCGGTCGTCGCGATGATCGTCGTGACGTGCATCGACGTCGTGGGCCGGCGGTTCGGGCACCCTCTGAAAGGGACCTACGATCTCGTCGAGATCCTCGGCGCCGTCACCATCGCCGGCGGCCTGCCCTATACGACCGCCTGCAAGGGCCACGTCGCCATCGAGTTCTTCTTCCAGCGGCTCTCCCGCCTCGGGAAGATCGCCGTCGACACGGTCTGGCGGACCATTACGATCTCCTTGTTCTCGTTCCTCACGTGGCGGTTCTTCCACTACGGGTTCGAGATCAAGGCCAGCGGGCAGGGGACCTCCACGATGGGCTGGCCGATCTTCTGGCTGCCCTGGTGGTTCTCCCTGTGCTGCGGGGTCATGGTCCTGGTGATCCTGTACCATCTGACGCACCCCGGAAAGGCGCTGATGAAACCATGACCGTGCAGCAGATGGGCATTGTCGGGTGCGTCGCGCTGGTGGTGCTGCTGTGCGGCAGCATGCCGGTGGCGTTCGCCATGGCGGTCGTGGGGGTCGTGGGCTTCGCCATGGTCACGAGCTGGCATGCGGCCGTGAGCATGACGACGATGGAGTTGTACAAGGTCTTCGCCTCGTACAGCCTGACGGTGATCCCGCTGTTCGTGCTCATGGGGCAGGTGGCCTTTCACGGGGGCATCAGCCGGCGTCTGTTCGACGCGGCGTACCACTGGCTGGGCCCTCTGCGGGGCGGCCTGGCGATGGCGACCGTGGGGGCGTGCACCGCGTTCGGCGCGATCTGCGGATCGGGGCCCGCCACGTCGGCCACGATGGCCCTGGTGGCGATCCCCGAGATGAAGCGGTACAAGTACAGCATGGAGCTGGCCTGCGGGGCCGTCGCCTCCGGCGGCACCATCGGCATGATGATCCCGCCCAGCGTCGTGTTCATCGTCTACGCGATCATGACCGAGCAATCGATCGGCAGCCTCTTCATCGCAGGGGTCCTGCCCGGACTCCTTACGGCGCTGCTGTTCTGCGTCACGATCTACCTCCAGTGCTTGCGCCGGCCGGAACTGGGCCCGGCGGCGCCCTCGTCCTCATGGACGGCGAAGCTCCTCTCGCTGCGGGGGGCCTGGGAGACGATCCTACTGTTCGCCGCCGTCATGGGCGGCATGTTCTTCGGGTTGTTCACCCCGACCGAGGGGGCCGCCATCGGGGCCGCGGGCACGATCCTGATCACGCTCGTCAAGCGCCAGCTCGGCCTCAAGAAGTTCGTCCAATCGCTCAAGGAGACGCTGCGGACCTCGGTCATGGTGATGATCATCGTCGCCGGGGCGCAGGTCTTCGGACGCTTCCTGGCGGTGACCCAGATTCCGTTCGCCACGGCCAACTGGCTGGGCGGCCTGCCGCTGCCGGGCTGGGCGATCATGCTGCTGATCACGGGGTTCTACCTGATCGCGGGCTGCTTCGTGGACGCGCTGGCTCTGGTCCTTCTGACGATCCCGATCTTCTACCCTGTGGTGACGAACCTTGGCTACAATCCGATCTGGTTCGGCGTGATGATCGTGCTGGTGACGCAGATGGGCACGATCACGCCGCCGGTGGGCGTGTGCGCCTACGTCGTCAGCGGCATCGAGCGGGACGTGCCCCTCGAGACGATCTTCCGCGGCTGCATCCCGTTCCTGCTGGCCCTG
>JAAYVJ010000516.1 GCA_012517265.1 Planctomycetota bacterium
CCGCATCTTCGGCATCGCCAAGGACGACTTCTCCGGCGACCTGGCCGAGCTGACCGCCCGCGCGATCCATCCCGAGGATCGGGCCGAGGTGGAACGCGTCAATCGGGCGGTCATCACGGAGCGAAAGCACTCCCCCATCGAATTCCGCATCGTCCGCTCGGATGGGTCGGTGCGAATCGGGCGGGCGGAGGCCGGTGAACTGACCTTGGATCGGGACGGCAACGCCCTCACGCTGACCGGCATTGTGCAGGACATCACGGAACAGAGACTGGCGGAGCGGGCGATGGCCGAGAGCGAAGAACGCTACCGCCTGCTGTTCGACCATATGCTCAGCGGCATCGCGCTTCACGAGGTGATCGTCGATGCGTCCGGCAAGCCTGTGGACTATCGATTCCTTTCCGTGAACGCGGCTTTTGAGAGAATGACCGGTCTGCACGCTCCCGAAATCCTCGGCAGGACGGTCCGAGAGGTCATGCCCGAAATCGAGCTCTCCTGGATCGATCGATACGGTCAGGTCGCCCTGACCGGTCAACCTGCGCGTTTCGAGGGCTTTGCGCGTGCACTGGGCCGGCATTTCGACGTCCTGGCCTATTGTCCTCGGCCGGGTCAGTTCGTCGTCGTCTTCCACGATGTCACGGAACAGAAGCAGGCCCAGCAGCAGGCGGACGAGCGCCAGGCCGAACTCCTCCACGTCTCCCGCCTCAGCACGCTGGGCGAAATGGCCTCGGGCCTGGCACATGAACTCAACCAGCCGCTCTCGGCCATCATGAGCTACGCCAGCGCCTCCGTACGGTCGTTGCAGAGAAACGACTTCGACCCCATGAAGCTGGCGACGAACCTGAACAACATCGTCGCTCAGTCCAGTCGCGCCGGCGACATCATCCGGCGGGTCCGTGACTTCGCCCAGCGACGTCAGCCCCGATTGGAGATCGTCGACGTCAACCAATGCGTCCAGGAGGTGCTCGGCCTGCTCCATACGACCATCCGCCACGCGGGGGTGGAAACAGTGACGGAACTCGCCCGCAACCTGCCGACAGTCCATGGCGACGCCATTCAATTGGAGCAGGTCCTCGTCAACCTGACGCGCAACGCCGTCGAGGCGATGCTGGGATGCGATCCGGACCACCGGCGGCTGACGGTGCGCAGCGAGGCTCCCTCGCCAAAGGTCGTGGCAATCACGGTGTCGGACACAGGCCCCGGCATGGATGACAAGACTATGGCCCGCGTGTTCGAGCCGTTCTTCACAACGAAGGACAACGGTTTGGGAATCGGCTTGTCCATCAGCCGATCGATCATCGAATCCCATCGAGGCCGCCTGTCGGTCACGCCGAGCGAGGAGGGCGGCTGTGCGTTCACATTCACGCTGCCCGCATCGCAATCCCCCGGCGGAGAGCACGTACCGCAGGGGGACAAAGAGGAAGCCCTCGATCGAGACCTATTGACCCGAAGATAAAAGGAGAGTGCGATCATGTCTGACCTTCAACCAACGGTCTTCATCGTGGACGACGACGAAGCGGTCCGAGAGGGGTTGGCGGAACTGACCGGCACGGTGAGGCTGCGAACTCAGACGTTCGGCAGCGCCCAGGAGTTCCTCGACGTGTACGACCCCGCCCAGCCGGGCTGCCTCGTTCTGGATGTGAGGCTGCCGGGAATGAGCGGCCTGCGGCTCCAGGATGAGTTGATCGCACGCGGTGTGATCCTGCCCATCATCTTCCTCTCCGGGCACGGTGATCTGCCCATGGCGGTCGAGGCCATGAAGAAGGGCGCCTACGATTTCCTGGAGAAGCCGGTCGGGGATCAGGCGATCCTGGATCGCATCAACGCGGCCGTCGCGGAGGACCTGCGACGCCGCGAATCACGGGTCGAGATCACCGCCCTCAGACAGAAACTCGACCTGCTCACGCCCCGCGAACGCGAGGTCCTGCAACTGCTCAAGATCGGCAAGCCCACCAGCGTCATCGCAAAGACTCTGGGCATCAGCCAGAAGACCGTCCAGGTGCACCGGACCCGTATCTTAGAGAAGATGCAGGTCGACACGGTCGCCGCGCTGGTGACGGCTCTCCACCACTGCGAAACGACTCCGCAAACCGGCCACGTTCGGTGATATGCGTCGTGGCGAGCGTCCGAGCCGCCACGACGCTCCCCACGCCTACACAGCCTTCGACCTTCCCGGCGGACTGTTTATCTCTTCGACCCGCTGGGGCCCGACAAGACAACTTCCGGGCTCAGTACGACTTTCACCTATCCACCCGAACATTCCCCCCTTTCCCACTGCCCAACGGGAACATTCCGCCAGATGGATTCTGGTAAATTCCCGTCCTCTTCAAACCGAATACCGGTGCAGCGGCATTCGTGGACGAAACAAACACCACCGGCGGTGTAACATGCCGTGACCACAGGAACGAGGCATGAAATTGACGAGCCTTTCACCTTGACGACGGGATTGGACTGCCGCCGAGTGTCAAGAGCCACTCCTGTTCGGCGGCACTGACCGTCCCGGCGGGGAGAGGCTTCTGTTGCATTAGTCCCAACAGTCGATCAAGGAGTCCATTATGACGGAAGCGACAGCGACGGCTCACGCCAGACAGTCTGGAATGCTCGACAAAGAGGGCAAGTACCTGACCTTCGCTCTGGCCAACGAAGAGTACGGCCTGGAGATCCTCAAGGTCCGCGAGATCATCGGATACATCGACGTGACCGCGGTGCCCCAGACGCCTCCCCACGTCAAAGGCGTCATCAATCTCCGCGGCCA
This sequence comes from Planctomycetota bacterium, assembly GCA_012517265.1. Classification (GTDB taxonomy): domain Bacteria; phylum Planctomycetota; class Phycisphaerae; order Sedimentisphaerales; family Anaerobacaceae; genus PLanc-01. The sequence continues at coordinate 2,753 of JAAYVJ010000516.1, forward strand.
GGTGATTCCGGTCGTCGATCTGCGGGCCAAGTTCGGCATGGAGACCACCGAGGTCACCGAGCAGACCTGCATCATCGTGGTGGAGATCACCCAGGGTGGGCGGAAGTCCAACACCGGCATCGTCGTGGACCGGGTCCAGGAGGTTCTGGACATCGCCGGCGCCGATATCGAGGAGGCCCCGCAGTTCGGCTCGTCGGTGGACACCGACTTCATCCTGGGCATGGGCAAGATCGGCGACAAGGTCAAGATCCTGCTGGACATCGACCGCGTTCTGGCTGGCCGCGACGTCGGGGCATTCGGAGAGTTCGCCGCGCCGTCGGCGGAACCGGCCGCGACAATCGACCTGAACCGGTGACGTCCTTCTATCGGCTCGTGCGAGAACGACAGATCGTAACGCAAAGGAAAGGGAACCACAGATGTTCAAGAGAATGAGACTCGGAACGAAGATCTCCCTGGGATTCGGATTGTTGATCGCCATCAGCACCATTTTGGGATTCACCGGCTATTACAGTTCCTCGCGAGGGAATGATGCGGTTACGGAATTGGGCCAGGTGCGTTTGCCAAGTGTCCAATC
>JAAYVJ010000517.1 GCA_012517265.1 Planctomycetota bacterium
GCGGCAGCCTCGGCCAGTCCTGCCTCAAGCTCGGCTCCCGACGATTCGAGCCGAGCGTAGACCCCGTCCGTCGCATGAGTCCCATTCGTCCTATCCTCTTCCAGAATCCCCAGCGTCGCGTTGGCCGCCGCGGTCGCCAGGGGGTTCCCGCTCAGCGTGCCCGCCTGATAGACGTGCCCCAGCGGCGCGAGCTGGTCCATGATATCGGCCCGTCCGCCGACGACGGCCAGGGGCATTCCCCCGCCGACGATCTTGCCCAGGCAGGTCAGATCCGCCCGGACGCCGTAACGCTCCTGGGCGCCTCCGAAGGCGACCCGAAAGCCGCTGATGACCTCGTCGAAGATCAGCAGGGAGCCGTTCTCATGGCAGAGGCGCCGGATCGCCTCCAGGTATCCCGGCTCGGGCGCAACCACCCCCATGTTCGCGGCCACCGGCTCGACCAGCACAGCCGCGATATCGCCGGGCTGCTTGCGGAAGGCCTGCTCCAGTGTCTCCAGATCGTTGTACGGCACGACCACGGTCAACGCGGCCAGCGTCTCCGGCACGCCGGGACTGGCTGCGGTGCCCCGCTCGGCCAGACCCGAGCCCGCCTGGACCAGCAGCGAGTCGCTGTGGCCGTGATAGCAGCCGGCCATCTTGACGATCGTATCGCGACCCGTGTAGGCCCGGGCCAGTCGGATCGCGGTCATCACCGCCTCCGTCCCGCTACTGAGCAGGCGGAGCTTCTCGATCGAACCGAAGGCTCGAACGATTCGCCAGGCCAGCTCCGTCTCGGCCTGCGTGGGCGCGCCGAACGACGTGCCCCGCCGGGCCGCGGCCTCGATGGCGGCCACGACCGCCGGGTGCGAATGTCCGAGAATCATGGGGCCCCAGGAGCCGACATAATCGATGTACTCGTTCCCGTCAATGTCGAAGATCCGCGAGCCCTCGGCCCGGGCGATGAACAAGGGGTTGAGCCCGACCCCGCCGAACGCCCGGACGGGCGAATTCACCCCCCCCGGCATGTACCGGCGGGCCTGTTCAAACGCTGCGATGGATTTGTGATTTATCATTTACAATTTGCCATTCCCAGTTTAGTATGTAAGTTTCTGTCGTCCTGAGGCGTCCGAACGGCAGGAGCCCAGTGGATTGTAGATGGCAGCGAACGGCCGGTAAATAGGTAATCGCAACAGTTCAATCGAAATAGGCAGTGAGATTCCTATGAGCTTGATGAAGTGGATGCGGAAGAACAACAAGAAGCTGATGGCTATCGTGGTCATCGTCCTGATGGTCGCCTTCATCGGCGGATCCTCGTTCAGCTTCCTGATGCGCGGGAGCGGGGGCGCCAACAAGGCCGTCGCATACTACGGCTCCAACCAGAAGATCACGCACAACGACCGCCGGATCGCGGAAAACGAACTGAAGCTCCTGGAGGAACTGGGTGCCGCCGATCTGCTGCGACGCCAGGACCTGCGGGGTCTCCTATTGGCGGAGCTCCTCTTCTCGCAAAGCCGCGACGTCGCGGGCCTGATGGAGATGGCTCGCCAGACCATCCAGCGAAACCAGTATCGCATCAGCGACAAGCAGCTCAAAGAGCTGTACGAGAACCGCACGGTTCCCGGCGACATCTACTGGATTCTCCTCCGAGAAGAAGCCCGGTCGGCCGGAATCTACGTGTCGCCCCAGGACGTCGGCCAAATGCTCGGGCGAAGCATGGGCGAGAGCTACTCCCAGATGATGCGCAGTTGGATCGGCCGGTACGGCGTGCCCGAGAAGGATATCCTGGCCACGTACGGCAAGCTGATCGCGGTCCTCCAGTACGTCCAGATCATCTCCTCCATGGAGAACGTCACCGCCTCCCAGGTCCGCCACATGGCCAGCCGGGAGTCGGAGACGGTGGACGCCGAATTCCTCAAGCTCGAAGCCTCCGCGTTCGCCGACAAGCACCAGGCCCCGTCGCCTGAGGCGCTGGCCCAGCAGTTCGACCAGTACAAGGCCAACGTCCCCGGCGAGGTGACCGCGGCCAACCCCTTCGGCTTCGGGTATCGCCTGCCCAACCGCGTGCAGTTCGACTATATCGCTCTGAAGCTCTCCGACGTCGCTGCGATCATCAAGCAGCCCACGGAGGAGGACGCCGAGCAGTACTACCAACAGAACCGTTCGCGTCAGTACACCGAGAAGGTGCCGGCCGATCCGAACGACCCCAATTCGCCGCAGGTCGACAAGGTCAAGAACTACATCGAGGTCGCCGACGACATCATGGCCCAACTGAGACGGCAGCGAATCGTGACGAAGGCCGAGCAGATTCTCCAGGAGGCCAGGGGCATCGCCGACGTGAACCTGCCCCGGGCGATGGACAACAAGGAGCCGACCGACGAGCAGCGCAAGGAGAAGGCCGGCAATTACGCCAAGATCGCTCAGGATCTCGCGACCAGGCACAGCATCCCTCTATACAGCGGCACCACAGGCCTGCTCAGCGCCGCCGACATGCGAAGCGACAAGTATCTTCGTCGGATGTACCTGACGAACTACGGATACAACCCGGTCCCCCTGCCGGTCGTCCTGTTCTCCCTCAAGGCGTTCGGAGACGAGGCGACCGTCCTGCACTCCGCGTCCCCGACACAGATGTTCACCAGCATCGGCCCGGCCAAGGACCCGATGTCCGCTTCGTCACCCAACGTCGCCGGTCAGATCATGCTGATCGCCAGGGTCGTCGCGGTCGAGCCCGACGCCGCCCCTGCCAGCATCGACGCCAGCTACAGCACCCAGACCCTCGATCTGGGCGATCCGTCGGCCCAGAAGGACAAGCTGTTCTCCGTCAAGGAGAAGGTGATCAAAGACCTCCAGACCCTGGCCGCCTGGGATACGACGAGCGCCAAGGCGTCGGAGTTCATGGCGATGGCCACCAAAGATGGCTGGGATCAGGCGATCAAACAGTTCAACAAGGTCTACGGGGAACAGGCCAAGGCCGACCCGAACGATCCCAATGTGTTCCGGCTGGATCGCCGCATGGGCACCCAGCGGATCTCGCAGGCCGATCTCGAAGTGCTGGCGACGCAATTGTCCAACACCCCGTCCGGCGAGACATACCTGAACGAGGCCCGCATGGAAAGTCAACTCGCCGACCGCCTCTACTTGCTGGCCGCCGATCCGAACAGCGCCTCGCAACTGCCCAAGATCGTGGAATTCAAGCCCGAGCGAAGCTACTATGTGATCAAGAGCCTCAGCCTGCAACCGCTCTACCAGGAGCAGTTTCAGAAGATGAAGGGCATGGTGATCGGCCGGGAGGAGTACGGCCAAGCGCAGAGCCTGGCCGTGGTGCATCTGAACCCCGCGAACATCCTCAAACGCACCGAGTTCCGCTGGGCCCAGCCGGCGGACGAACCGGCCAAGGACAAGGAGCGGAAGGAGTCGAAGGACGCGTCGTGATGGGACCATCGTGGAAGGATAATCACGCGCTGTATCTGATCGTCGTCGGGGCAGTGGCTTGGCTTGTGCCCGGCGGCGGGCACTTTCTGCTCACGGAGAGGAAACGTGCCGCGATCATGTTCGCATTTGTCGTGCTGACCTTCCTGGTGGGCCTGTACATCGGGTCGATCGGAGTGATCGATCCGGTGAACGCCAAGCCTTGGTACGCAGCACAAGTGATGAACTCGCCCCTGGTGATCCTCCTGGGGCGAGTGGCGGCATCAGGCAACTATCCTGTCTATGGGCGGGCCGGCGAGATCGGCCAGATCTACACCAGCGTCGCGGGCCTGCTCAACCTGTTGTGCGTCGTCAACGCCATCTACGTGGCCCATCAGCGAACCGTCGAGGAGACGAAGGCCTGACATGACGATCTTGGCATTACCCCTTCTGGCCAGTTTCACGACCCCAATGCGGGTCGGAACCGATCCGATATCCATGCTCTGGCTGCTGCCGCTTGTGGCGACGATCTCCATCGTCTACAAGTCGACGAAGGTGGGCTACATCCGCCCGTTGCCTTTTGCAAAGGAGACCGCAGGCCTCTTCGGATCGATCATCGTCTTCATCGTCGTGGCCGCAGCGATTCTCTACCTTCTGGCTTGGGCCGTCACGGGACCGGTGCCGGCCCTGCTGGACAAGTCGACCTTCTAGTGTCGTCCCGCCGGCCTTCCGGGCTGTTTCAGCTCGCTTCCTGAACGGCGGGCTTTCGAATGACTCCCAACTCCACCAGCGCGTTGTACGCAGCCTTCTGCTCGGCCTCTTTCTTGTTGGCGCCCCACGCGCTCGGGAAATGCCGCTGGTCGATGACGACCTCGGACTCGAAGCACTTGTTGTGGTCGGGCCCCTTCTCGTCCAAGAGAACGTAGAGCGGCGAGGCGTTGAACTGGTCCTGCGCGTGCTGCTGGAGAAGCGACTTGTAGTTGCCGTGGGCCTCCTCCGAATCGATTTCGTCGAGGAAGGGAGCGAAGTTCTGCAGAATGAAATCCCTGGCGGGCTCGAAACCGCCGTCGAGGTACACCGCGGCGATCACCGCTTCGAGCAGACCCGCAGCCAGGGAGGTGGGAAACGACTTATGGGACGACATGCCCTTGCCTACGATCAGGAACCGCGGCAGCCCGAGCTGCCGCGCCACCTGGGCGCAGGTCCCCCGCGAGACGAGCATGCTCTTCATTTTCGTCAGCTCCCCTTCCGGGTACGTGCGGAACTTCTCGAACAGCTTCTGGCAGATGACGATCGCGAGGACGGCGTCGCCCAGAAACTCCAGCCGCTCGTTGCTGTCCAGACGGTTGTCGACAGAAGAGGAATGAGTGAACGCTTTAGCCAGGATGGCCGGATCCGTGAAGTGACGTTCGAGAATCTGCTCGATCTGATGCAGGACTTCTGTATCCATTGCCTCTGTACGCAACAGGACCCGCACCCGATCCGGGCACAGGTCGCCACCACTTTGCACCAATGCCTCGCGAGCAGATCACGAACACCGCTCCGCCAAGCGATCTTCGTGATACGCTCCGCTAAAGGCAACCACTCGATTGACTATCGACTCAACGCTTCTGCAGGCGGCGGTCGTCGCATCCGCCTGCAGGCGCTGCCATGCTCGTCGCCGGGAATCGCACCCGATCCCTACCCAACCATCTGCAGGCTGGCCAGGGCAACGAACTTATCGTCTACGATTTCGAAGATTCCGTCAAGGCCTGTTACGGTGAAAATGCCCTTGGTGGCCGGGGCAACGTTGCAGAACACGAGCCGGTGCCCGCAGTCGCTCATCAGCTTCTTGAGGCGCAGAAGCTTGGAAAGGCTCGAAGACGTGACGATGTCGACTTTCGAAAAATCGACGACGACCTCGCAATCGCCTCGGTCGCGGGCCATCTGCGTGACCGTCTTGAGCTCCTCGCCCATGTCGGGCTCGGCCGGCAAATCCACGAGAATGATGTCTTCGGACCAGTTCTGAATACCCATGTCTATCTCCTCTGTTTGCTGTTGTGCTCATATGTCAGGCGTATTATCGGCAGGCGGTCGCGACGCATTAAGGAAAAATGGCAACTTTCTTCCCCCGGCTGGACCGCCCGATAAGAGCCTCTCCGCCCGTACTGGACCCGCAAATCCCGTGTGGATTCGGGGGAGATCCCCGACGCGTTCTTTCCTGCGTTGCAACCCGCGGCGTCCCCGGCTGCCGTGCCCTGTCTCCAAATACGCAAAAGCCGGAGGAGCCAGCTTCTTGAACTCTGCCGGGTCCTGCCTGAACTCGTCCGGCGTTCCTACGCCGGCCTCTCACCGATTGGCCACAACTCGAAAGAACGACAAGATCCTCCTCCCGAAGATGTTGACACGATATCCCGGAGGGCGTAGACTATCCGTACATTTGACTCGGAAGCCATCTCCCGAGAGGTGATGGGGTTCACCGAAACCGCTCATCCATTTGGGCTGATAACTCCTACCAAGACTTGAGCATCCTGGTGGGAGCAGCCTGAATCAGTATCAGACGACTTCCCCGGGGCAGGTATCAGAAGGAGAAGTCGGATGCACCCTTTGCTGAATTGGATCTCCTCAACAGTCGAGAGTGTTCTCTGGACCCATGGGCCGGGTTTGATACGTCGACTGAAAACTGGAAATGAGTCATATCGCCATGTCTGACAACATCTGGTTCACAGCGGCGTTCTGGATGGGACTGGCATTTGTTGCCAGCCTGGTTTCCATCCGCACGGGGATTTCCGTGGCGTTGATCGAGATTCTGGTGGGCGTCATCGTGGGCAATCTGCATGCCGCGGGGCAGGCATCGATCCTTCACACCACGGAGTGGATCAACTTCCTGGCCATGCTGGGCAGC
>JAAYVJ010000518.1 GCA_012517265.1 Planctomycetota bacterium
AGGGAGCAGTGTCAGGCCTACACATTTCACATTCCGCCATTCTGGGGTCGGTTTTCACTTTGTGGCTTCGTGCCTCCGTGTGAGCCAATTCGTTCGCATTCTCCGCCGTGTCCGCAAGCCACGATCCGTGGCTCGTGACCCGTTCGGCCCTCTGCGGTTCCGTCGCCATCCCACGGGTTCTCAAGGAGCGGCGTGCGAAGCGCACCCTACCGCTATCGCTTCTCCTCGCGTCCTCGGCGACCTCACTTGAGGAAGCCGAGCTTGGCCGGGAGCCAGAGGGAGATCTCGGGGACGAAGGTGCACAATAGCAGCGTCGCGATCATCGCCACGAAGAACGGCAGGATCGGGCGGATCACCTTGGTCACCGTGGTTTCGGCGATGCCGCAGCCCAGGAACAGGCACGTCCCCACCGGCGGCGTGCACAACCCGATGCACAGGTTCATGATCATGATGATGCCCAGGTGCAACGGGTGCACGCCCAGCTTCTCGGCGATCGGCAAAAATATCGGCGTGAAGATCAGGACCGCCGGGGTCATGTCCATGAAGCAGCCGACCACCAGCAGGATCGCGTTCATCATCAGCAGGAGGACCGCCTTGTTGTCGGTCCGGCTCACCAGAGCGGCGCTGATGTCCTGGGGGACGCTCTCGGAAGCAAGCACCCACGACATCGCCATGCTCGTCCCGATCAGGAGGAACACGACGGAGGTCATAATGCCGCACTGGAGCAGAATGCCCGGCAGATCGCGGATCTTCACCTCGCGGTACACGAACACCGCCAGGACGAACGAGTACAGCACCGCGACGGCCGAGGCCTCGGTCGGCGTGAACCAGCCGAGCAGGATGCCGCCGATCACGATGACGACGAGCATCATGGCCGGGATGGCCTGCAGGAAGCGAAGAACGCTCTGGCTCAGGGGGAACGTCTCGCCCCTGCCGTAGCGATTGCGGATCGAGACGATCCCGCTGACGACCAGCAGGCTCAGGCCCACCAGAATGCCGGGCAGATAACCGGCCATGAAGATCGCGGCGATGGACACGAATCCGCCGGTGGCCAGGGAGTAGACGATCATGACGTTGCTGGGCGGGATCAGCAAACCCGTCGTCGCGGCGGTCACCGTCACCGAGGCGTTGAAATCCCGGTGGTAGCCCATCTTGTTCATCAGCGGGATCATGAACCCGCCGACGGAGGAGACCGCGGCGGTGGCCGAGCCCGAGATCGCGCCGAAGAGCATGCAGGTCACCACGTTGACGTAGGCCAGTCCGCCGGGGAAGCGGCCGACCAGGACGTTGGCGAAATCGATCAGCCGGCGGGCGATCCCGCCGTGCCCCATGAACAGGCCCGAGAGAATGAAGAACGGGATCGCCAGCAGCGCGAAACTGTCGATGCCGGTGGCGAGGTTGTGCGCCACCGCGGTGAAGGCCGGCATGCCGCCCATCGCGACGAACGCCAGCATGGTCGCAATGCCCATGCAGAAGGCGACCGGAACGTTGAGCAGCAGCAGGGCTGCGAAGCTGACGACCAGAACCAGTACGGGCAGATTCACCGGGCCTCCTTCAAATTGTGAACGCGCAGAAGCGTGGATGCGTGGAAGCGGGAAACCACTGCGCCTCTACGCTTGTACGCTTCCACGCTTGAACCTCTGAAGCCTCTCCACCAAACCCATGATCGCGTAGAGCGTCAGGAAGAAGCCGCTGATCGGCACGGCCAGGTACACGTAGCCCATGTTCACGTGCAGCGCGGGGGAGACCTGGCCCAGTTCGAAATTGCTGGCGACCAGGTCCGCGCCGCCGACGACCATCACCAGCAGCGAGAACGCCGCCACGGCGAAGAAGACGAGCACTTCCGTCGCGAGCTTCGCCCTGGCCGGCAGCTTGCCGACGAAGTAGTCGATGCCCAGATGCGCCCCGCGCCCCATCGCGACCGCGGCCCCGAGCAGGGCCACCCAGACGAGCATGAAGGTCGCGACTTCTTCGGTGACCGTGCTGGGATTCTTCAAGACCAGCCGGGCGAAGACCTGCCACAGGACATCCAGGACCAGGACCGCCATGACGATCACGACGAGCGTCTCCAGCGAGCGGTCCAGGATCTTCTTGAGCACAACCAGAGACTTCATTGGACCTCCTGGATCTGCTGGATCAGTTCGCCGATCTCGGTCCCCTCGAACTCCTTCCAGACCGGCCGCACGGACTCGCGGAAGGACGCCTTGTCCGGATGGATGATCTTGGCCCCCTGCTGTTGCACGGTTTCGAGGTCCTTGAGCTCCGCCTCGGCCCAGATCTTCCGCTGGTACACGACCGACTCGTCGACCGCTTCCTGCAGGATCTTCTGCTGCTCGGGCGTCAGACGTCCCCAGACTCGCGTGCTGATCACGAGGATGTCGGGCAGACACGTGTGCTCGTCGAGGCAGTAGTACGGGCACACCTCGTAATGCCGCGACGTCCGAAACGAAGGCGCGTTGTTCTCGGCCCCGTCGACGACGCCCTGGTCCAGCGCGGTGTACAGTTCGCCCCACGGCACCGGGGTGGGCGAGCCGCCCATGGCCTGGACCATCTTGATCGACATGATGCTGTTCTGGACGCGGATCTTCATGCCGGCCAGATCCGACGGCGCGTCGATCGGCTTCTTGGCGTAGAAGCTCCTGGCGCCGGCGTCGTAATAGCACAGGCCGCGGAGCCGTTTGGACTCGCCGGCCAGGAGGAGCTTCTTGCCGATCGGCCCGTTGAGGACCTTCCACAGGTGCTCGGAGTCGCGGAACAGGTAGGGAATCCCGAAGACCTGCATCTGCGGGATGAAACTCTCCATCGGGGCGCTGGAGGTCTTGGTCATCGCCAGATAGCCCAGTTGCAGGGCTTCGATGCACTCCTTCTCGTTGCCGAGCTGCTCGCCGGGGAAGATCTGAACCTGCATCCGCCCGCCGGACTTGGCCTTGACCCGCTCGGCCATGAAGACCATGCCTTTGTGGACCGGATGCGAGACGTCCAGGCCGTGGCCGAGCTTGAGAATGACCGGCCGCGAAACCGGCTCCTCCGCCGCCTGAGCCGGCGCGCTCATCGCAAGCAGAGCGACGCACAACGCCGTTTGGCCCATCGGTCCTATCCGTCCCAT
>JAAYVJ010000519.1 GCA_012517265.1 Planctomycetota bacterium
ACCGCGGCGACCGTCTCCGACTGGACCCGGTGGACCATTCCGATGAGCAGCCTCAACGGCGTGAGCCTCTCGAAGGTCAAGAAGCTCACGATCGGCGTCGGCGCCAAGAACGCCACATCCGGCGGCGCGGGCATGGTGTTCATCGACGACATCGGCTACGGCCGCACGGCTCAATAGCCTCAGATTCGGTTCCTACAATGCCATCGGGCCCGTCTCCTCGTGGAACGGGCCCGATGGTGTGGGATGCTGTAGCGGATTGACAGCCCTAAGACACAGGGATTCTCGGCAACGCGTCTTCTTGCGGTTTCCCGGGGCAGCGGGGAACACCGCAACGGGGCACGCAAGGAAGGGAGGTGAAACGCAGAATAAAAAGGGACCCGGTTCATGTCTCAGTCAGTTCGGAAGGTATTGCCGTCTAATCATTCCGACGGCGATCCGTCCTCGCCGCCGATGGGGAGCGGTAGATCCTGGTGTGTGGCCGGGAGGTGAATCTCCCCTCGGTCGGCAATGAAGAATAGGAGGAATGAACATGAAGTATCGAGCGTTGGCATCTGTCATTATCTTGGGCCTCTGTGCAACGGCCATGGCCTCGGACATGGCGTTGTACGTCGGAGCCCCGAACGTCGACGGTTGGTACAGCGTCGCCGGGGTAACCAAGGACGCTGCGACAATCGTTGACATGACCGGACATCTATTCAAGGATGTCCAGAGGTTCGGCGACAGCGACTTCGCAGCTTTCGGCGAATGGGTCGACAAGAATACCGACGACGGGGAGTTGGACATCATCTGGCTCAACGGATGCGTGCCGAGCGTGCTCTATCAGTTCCCCAACGTCAATCCGGACGGTTCGCGCGCTGAGAAGTGGCTCGACGGCGGGAACATGATCATCAACGTCGGGGATTGGTTCGCATACTGCTCGTATGAAGGCGGATCGCGAAAGGCCGATAACGGATCGGCCGGCGCAGCGAACATCCTGGACCTCTCGGCCGGGATCATCACCTCCGCCGACAATACGACCTTGACCGTGACCGCGGACGGTCACAAGTATCTGCCCAGTCTGCCCGCCACCGTCATCACGTACAGGCCTGTTGCCCCCAGCGCCGTCGTGGCCCCATGGGAAGTGGCGGCTGTGTTCGCGCAGAATGCGGCCGGCACACAGGCGGACCCCATCGTCATCCACAACACCGTGACGAACGGCTACGTCGCGTTCATCAACCAGTCCGCCGGCGGCGGTCCTCCGGGCTGGCTGGCCGACAGAGGTTTGACCTGCGCCGAGTTCATCATCAACTGGGTCAACACGGTGATCGGATTGTCCAATCCTTCGCTGGCGGCCGATCCCATCCCCGCCGACGGCGCGGTCGATGTGCCTCAGGATGCAGCCCTGGCTTGGACGCCGGGCGATTACGCGGTGACGCACGACGTGTACTTCGGCGCCAGCTTCGCCGACGTCAATGCCGCCAGTCGGGCCAACCCGATGGGGGTCCTGGTCAGCCAGGGTCAGGCGGCTGCGGACTTCGATCCGGACGGCCTGCTGGAATTCGGCCAGACCTACTACTGGCGAGTCGACGAGGTCAACGGCGCGCCCGACAATACCATCTTCAAGGGCCAGACCTGGAGCTTCACGGCCGAGCCGTTCTCGTACCCGATCCAGGGCGTGACGGCCACCGCCTCCAGCCAGAGCCGGCCCGACACGCCTCCGCAGAATACGGTCAACGGGTCCGGCTTGAACGCCGAGGACCAGCACTCCACCGAGTTGGCGCAGATGTGGATGAGCGGCAACACCAAGCCGCACTGGATTCAGTATCAGTTCGACAAGGTCTACAAGCTCGATCAACTGTGGGTCTGGAACGCCAACCAGATCGTCGAAGCGTTCGTGGGCTTCGGCGCCAAAGACGTTACGATCGAGTATTCCACCGACGGAGCTGCGTGGGAGACACTGGAGGGTCCGCATGAGTTCGCCAAGGCGCCCGGCTCGCCGACCTACACGGCCAACACGGTCGTCGATTTCGGCGGCGTCAGCGCCAAGTTCGTCAAGCTGACGATCAACAACAACTGGGGCGGGATCGCCCAACAGGTGAGCCTCAGCGAGGTGCGGTTCTTCTACGTGCCGGTCCAGGCCCGCGAGCCTCAGCCGGCCAACGCCGCGACGGATGTCGCTCTGACCGCCTCAATGACCTGGCGACCGGGTCGCGAGGCCACTTCGCACAAGGTCTTCTTCGGTACCGACGGCGATGCTGTCGCTGCCGGGACCGCTGCGGCCAGCACGGTGACCGCCCGTACGTACACCCCGGCCTCCATGACCTTCGGCACGAAGTACTTCTGGAGAGTCGACGAGGTCGGCGATGCCGGCACGTATGAAGGCGACGTCTGGAGCTTTACGGCTCTGGAGTTCGCGCCGATCGAGGACTTCGAGGGCTACACCGACGACGAGGGCAGCCGGCTCTACGAGTACTGGCTCGACGGCATCGCCGACGCCGCGTTCGGCGGATCGACGGTGGG
>JAAYVJ010000520.1 GCA_012517265.1 Planctomycetota bacterium
AGCCGGCAAATGCGTTACATTGAAATAACCGAACCCCTGTTACTAGTGGATGATCCTGTAGTCAGCAGACATGGAGGTTTGGATTGAGGGAGAGACCGCTCGGCTTGATGCCTGGAGGATTGTTGCGAAACAGCCTTTCGCTGATACGTTTTCGGACTATATCCACCCCCGAACACCGTCTGCACGCTCAGAAACGAGTCTCGGCTTCGGTTGGAGTTGGACTTCACCGAACAAGAGGCCCGACACCCGTCGCAACTGCCCCGCCGGGAGAAGCCGCCAGGCCCCGGGCGCGACGGCAGAAAGCGAGTCCGGCCCCGCAACTACACATCGTCGGTGTACCAGGCGATGCCTTCGTAGATCCAGACGTGGGAGTACTCATTGAGCAGCTTATCTCTCTCATCCTCATCCGTCGTGTAGAAATGCGTGCTGACCGTGGGCGACCAGAAACGATAGACAGCCCGGCTGCCGACCGGATTGGAACCGGCGGCATACGAGTAGAACGCCACGCCTTCGTACGTCCAGACCCCCGGATACTCATTGATGAGCTTGTCCCGCTCGACCGGGTCCATCGTGTAGAAATGGCCGAGGGAGACATCCGACCAGAACCGATAGACCGGAGCAACCTGAGGTTGGGACGAGTCGAAGTTGGCGTAGAAGGCCACTCCCTCATAGACCCACGCATGGGAATACTCAACGATGAGCTTGTCCCGTTCGGCCTCATTGAGCGTGTAAAAGTGATCGGAGCTGATAGGCGACCAAAATCGGTACACCGGGCACAGCGCCCCGGCGTCGACATACACGGCCGTGCCGCACTTGACGTGCGACTGGTCGCCGTCGGCGGCCTGGGTCTGCTTGAACTGGCCAATCGCCTCCGCGTCGCTGAACGTGGGCACCGCCTGCACCCAGACATGGTATGCACCGGTCACGAACGGGGCGTAGAGCATAGCGACACCGGCCGACCACGCCTGCCAGTCCGCGTTCGGAGCCAGGCTCGATATCACGATCGGCTCACTGCCCGTCCAATTGCCCTGGGAATCCCTCAATCCCGCCACGATCTTGACCATGCTGTCGTCGCCGGTTCCCTGCGCCTGGCCGGAGAAACCGCTCAGCATCACCCCCCGGCCGGGCGTCGCGCCGGCGCCGCTGACGGTGAACGACTCGACCGTCATGCCACAGGGGCCGGCAGGCGAAACCTCGTCCACATAGAAATAATGGTAACCGGAACTGCCGACATCGCCCGCCCCGTTCTCGACGCGGACTTCGATTCGATACAAGCCGTCGGCGAGCGCGCCGATGCTCGCTTGGCCGGCGCAGGCGCCCCAGTCCGTCTCGTCCGCCCACGCGCTGCCGTTCCATCGCCACGTGATGAAATGGTAGCCGTCCTGGTCCACGCCGCTGACCGAATCCGCCGCGGAGGCCGTCGCATCGAACGTGCCGCCCTTCTGAGAGGGTCGGCCCAGGTCGGCCGAGAAATCGTCGAGGGTCACCGTCGGAGGCGACTGGCTGTCGACCATGCTGTAGAAGTAGCGGAAAAGCTCCGCCACGGCCTTGACGGCCCATATCATCATCGTGTCGCCGATTTGCTGACATTCGGCCGCGGTGAGGCCGCCGGCCCTTCGCGTGCCCAGATCCACCTGCCCGTTGGCGTCGTCGCTGTCGAAGTTGTCGGCCAGACTCGCGGTCTCATAGAACAGGCCGTAGAGGGGGACCGTGATCTCGCTAGAGAACTGCGGAATCTGGGAAGGCGACCGAATATCGCCCGTGGGGGAGGTCTGGTCCGGGGTTTCCGCGGGATATGCCCACTGCTTCCAATTGGCCTCCGCGCCCGCCCAGTACGATGTCCAATCACTGTAGGAAGCGGTGTAGGTCTCGTACTCGTCGTAAGGATTCCACCAGTCGTCCAGGCCGTGCGGATCCGCGTGGGCGTGAGCCGGGAGCGTCATGTCTTCCAGGAGATGCGCCACGTGTCCCAGCCAGTAGTAGGCCGTCTCCTTGGCGTCGGCCTCGTACTTGTAGACGATGCCCTCTCCCTGGACGGCGTAGGCGCCCCAGCCCGCGTCGTAGATCCCGGTCAATCCGAAACCGCCGGTGAAGTACTTGTACGCGCGGTTCACGGCGGAGTCCTGCGATCGATACCCGTCGTTGAATATGCGATTGAAGGCCGCGTCATGGGCCCAGTAATGTGCGTCAGCATTCCCCCACGGACTGTCCTGCGGCTTTCCCGCGGAGAGATTGGGGCGGTCCTCGTCGCAACTGCCTTCCAGCACGTACCGGTTGCCGTAGTCCGCATCGTCGACAGGACCGAGGTAGGCCCCGATCTCGGAGGGACCGAACTGGCTCGTGAAGAAATCATAGGCCGTTTTGGTCAGATACTGGTGAACGAACGAGCTGCCCAGGCCCTTGGAGGTCGCATCGCCTTGGTGGTAGGCCACACGGTCCAGTAGACCCGCAGCCTGCCCACCGGTGTGTTCACAACCCAGGAGATGGCCCACCTCGTGGGCGATCACGGCGGCGATGGCCGAGCAGTATTCATCATCCGACCGGACCCCGCTGAGGACCTCGGCGGCGAAGACGACGCCGTTGTCCCGCCTGTCGCGATTGCCAACGTCCACCCCCTCAGCCAGGCCGAAGAACCGACCGTATCCGTAGAACGCCGAGCCGTCCCCGCCGATGTAGATCGTGGAGAAGGCCTGGCCATCGCAGGGCGAGACCGTCGTGAACAGGACGCCGGAACCGGCGAAGACCTGCCGCAATTGAGAGAGGATCTCGTCGATCACGACCTGTTCCCGGCCGGCCAGAGCCGTGCCGTCGAGCGAGAACGCCGGGAGGTCGAATGGACCGACCGCCACAGGACCTCGATAGGTCACGTCCTTCGCACCGTCGAAATCGAGGTATACGATCTGCCCGGCGAGGTTCGCCGCGTCAGAATCGACAAGATGGAGCCCGGCCAAGTCCAGCGATGCGGCATGGGTGTCTCCGGCCGACGTGAAATCCGAAGGGACGACAGTCGCATACGCAGGCTGGACGTCCGCCGGCAAGACAGGTTCGATGCCCGTGCCATCGGCGCTGAAGAGAACTCTGGGTTCGAGTGGTTCCAGAGAAGGAACTGGGCGCGTCGTCTCCGCACCGTCTCTTGCACGTTTAAGCCATCGCCAGATCCCCATACCAATCGTCTCCCGTCGACGAGCAAGCCGCAGCATCAACTCCCTTCGGGCGAGACCGCAGAGCCTTGCTCGTCGCTGTCAGATTCGTCACCGACCACAGGACTCCATGATAGCCGTTGGCCCCGGACGCGTCCATCCGGCATTTGGGGATCTTCGGTCTGGCCGGAGGAAATGGGTTGTGCTACCATCAGAGACCGGCTCACAGCAGAACACGACGATCCGAATAACAGAAACGGCGGTACGTCTATGGCAAACATCACCCGACGCAGTTTCCTCAAACAAGCGATGGCATGGGGCCCTGCCCTGACCCTGGGTCGGCCCGCGCCGACGAGCAGGAATCCGCCAGCGGATCGAGACCCCTCCCTGCCGCGACGCAAACCGAACGTGCTGATGATCATCGCGGACGACATGGGCTATTCCGACGCCGGCTGCTACGGCGGGGAGATCCAGACGCCCCATCTCGACCGGCTCGCCGCCAACGGGCTGCGGTTCTCGCAATGCTATTCCACCGGCCGCTGCTGGCCGTCGCGGACTTCGCTGCTGACTGGCTACTACCCTCAACAGGTCCGCATGGATCCTCCGCAAGGGCCGTTGCCCAGCTGGACCCGCATGGTGCCGCAGCACCTCAAGCCCCTCGGATATCGCTGCTACCACTCGGGCAAATGGCACCTCATGGGAGCCCCGAAGCCCGTCGCCGACGGCGGGTTCGATCGTTCCTACGTCCTGCACGACCACGACCGGTTCTTCAATCCGAAGAACCATGAACTGGACGACCGCAAGCTGCCCCCTGTGCCGGAGGGGACGGATTTCTACGTCACCAAAACGATCGCGGACTATGCCATCGGCGTTCTGCAGGACCACGCCAGGGAGCACGCCGGCGAACCTTTCTATTGCTATCTGGCCTTCACCTGCCCTCACTTCCCGCTGCAGGCGCTGCAGGAAGACATCGCCCGCTACAGGGACCGGTATCTGGCCGGCTGGGACGACATCCGCACCCGGCGATGGGAACGGCTTCGGGACATGGGCATGGTCAACTGCGACCTTCCTCCCCTTGAGGCGGACGTGATCCCCGACTGGAACCTCAAGAAGGAGGAACTGGCCGACAAGATCGGTCCGGGCGAGGCGGATCGAGCCGTCCCCTGGACGCAGCTCACTGAGGAACAGAAACGATTCCAGGCGACGAAGATGGCGATCCACGCGGCTATGGTCGACCGCATGGACCGCGAGATCGGACGAGTGCTCGACCAGGTCAGGACCATGGGCGTCTTCGACGATACGCTCATCCTGTTCGTCTCCGACAACGGCGCCAGTGCCGAGCAGATCCTCCGCGGCGACATGCACGACCCCGCCGCGACGCCCGGCTCGGCCAAGTCCTATCTGTGTCTCGGTCCCGGCTGGTCCAGCGCCGCCAACACCCCCTTCCGGCTGCACAAATCCTGGGTCCACGAAGGCGGCATCTCCTCCCCGCTCATCGTCCACTGGCCTGCACGGGTCGCCTCCCGAGGAGAGATTCGCCACAACCCCTGCCACTTCGTCGACCTCCTTCCCACCGTCCTCGAGCTGGCAGACGCTGGAGAGCCAGCCGGAACGCCGCCCAAGCCCGGTGCTCCGCCTCTGCCCGGCAAAAGCCTTGCCCCGACGTTCAGCCGGGATGGCTCGGTCGCCCATGATTTCATCTACTTCCATCACCTGGACAACCGTGCCATCCGGGTCGGCGACTGGAAGCTGGTGGCCAAAGGAAAGAACGGCCCTTGGGAACTATACGACCTCAAGACCGATCGTTGCGAGCAGAAGAATCTCGCAGGTCAATTCCCACAGAAGGTCCGGGAACTGTCAGACCTCTGGCAAACATGCGAAGACCGGTTCAGAACACAGGCGGGCCCTGCGCCTGCGAAGAAGCCATGAAACCAGGAGCCTCCCCAACGGGCGACGCCATGGTGCGTCACTTCAACCGCACCTCAATGCTCTGCGCCACTTGTCTGGCCTGAGCGGCCCGGCCCTGGGCGTTGTAGTGGACCCCGTCATCCGAGTAGTACTCGGGGTGGCTGATCCCCAGATCGAACAGATTGTCCGTGGGCAACCCAGCCGCCGCGACGAACTCCGCCGCGATCCGATTCCGCTGCCTGACCGTTTCCGTGCTCTCGTCCAGTTCGGACAGCGCGCCGCGCTTGCGGACCGGGGTCGTGGCCGTCCAGATGAGGCCGGCCCCCTGCCCGTGCTCTCGCAGGGCATCCATCAGCTTCGCAAAACCCCGGCGGTACTGGTCTTGCGTATATCCCATGCCGTGCAGACCGTTGTTGAAGTGAATGACCGCGAATCGATACTGCCGGAGGATCATCAGCAACTCGTCGAAGAACACCGGATCGCAGATGCAGCGGGACGTCGTCAGCCGGGCGCAGTTCGCCTTGCCCTCCAGGGCCTTCTCGACCTCGCCGAAGTAGCCCCGCGTAATCGAGTCGCCGATCAGCAGGACTCTGGGCAGATCGCTCCTGTCCGCGTTGGTGATCCAGATGTCGCACCATTCGATCCGCTCGCGAAGGAGATCGCCCGTCCCCCGCTCCGCCAACCAGCGGCGCGCGGACGCCAGGACAAAGTCCACGATCGGAGCGGGATCCTGGAGACTGTGGGGATGGTGCCCCACGCCGGGCTTGTGAATGACCTGGATCGAGCCCCCCAGCGACTTGTAGCGTTTCTCCAGGATGGCCGTATTCTCCGCGACCGGGACGACTTCGTCGGCATCTCCGACCACATGCAACAGGGGAATCCCGGCCCGGGCCAGCGGTTCGAGATGATCGATCGGGTTGCACTTGGCCGTCAGAGCCTGCTCCTCCGTCATGCCATAGGCCTTAAGGCACTCGGCCCAACTGCCGGCGTCGCCAGCCGAAGCGCCCTTGCCGCCCGGCCAGCTCTTGATGTCGCAGACCGGGGCGTCCCCATAGATACAACAGACCTTGTCGGGATTCTGCGCCGCCCAGTTGTAAATGATCAGTCCCCCCCGGCTCATCCCTTCGAGCACGGCCCGGGGGGCGAATCCGTGCGTCCCCGTCAGGTACGCGTAGAAATGGTCCCAGATCGCCACGGCCTTCGGCGCACCATACAGGCCTGCGACATCGATATAGACCAGATGGTATCCCTGGTCCAGGAGGGCCAGATCGGTCTGGGGCTCGTGGCCGAAGAACCGCGCCCGCCAGATCCAGGGCTTGCCTTCCGCAATGACCTTCGGCCTCACCACAATGGCGGCTCGCCCGTCGTAGGTGAAATCGTAGCGATCGAAGGAATAGAAATCGGACTTGACGCCGGCAAACGGCGGCGCGCCGACGGAATCGGCCGCGACGGTTCGAGACGCCAGAGCAAGCGAAAGGATCGGCAATAGACAACGAAACGTGGTTCCCATATTCTGGTTCATTTCAACCTTCCCGAGGGGAATTCATCCGTCCCCGCGCCTCCGGCGACGCAGGGACAGGAGGCGATCCTACCGTGGATTCCCCGTGCCGGCAAGTCCCGTCGGGGAATGAGCGTGGGGCTCAGAATCCATGGCATCCGCCGCGGCGATCGGCTATAATGGAGGCATGATGACAGCGAAATACGGAGATACCCATGGCCAAGGCGAATGTTGATCCTGCGGAATTGCGGCGGTTTGCCCGAGACCTGACCCGATTCAACTCGGATCTGGAGGCCCTGATCGTGGGCCTGCAATCCCGCTTGAGAGAACTCGAACGGACCTGGGTCGACCAGGAGCAGAAACGATTCACCCAGGAATTCGATCAGACGGTCAAGACGCTGGGCCGCTTCCTCGACGCCTCCGGCCAGCACGCGGCGTTTCTGACCAAGAAGGCCCGACATATTGAAGACTACCTGCAGCAGCGATAGGAGACCGGGATGAGCCGGCAAGCGAGAGTCGATTCCTCTGCGGTTCTGACCGAGTTCCGGGCCTCGCTCGCCACGTTCGCCTCCGTCGCGGCCGTCGCCCTCGACGAGGCAAGTACGGACATCCAGCGCGCGATCCAGTGGCTTCGCGAGGATCGGCACCGATACTGGAAGGCGCAGGTCCAGACGCGAACCGAACAGTACAATCGAGCCAAGCTCGCCCTCAAGCAGCGGGAAGTCCTGGACCGAGCCATCGCCGGCACGCGCAGCTCGTGCGTCGAGGAAAGACGGGCCGTCCAACTCGCGGAGAAGCGGCTTCGGGACGCGGAGAACCGCCTCCGGCTGACCGGCATGTACTGCCGCCAGATCGAGAAGGA
>JAAYVJ010000009.1 GCA_012517265.1 Planctomycetota bacterium
CGGGACGGCAAGACCTGGTTGCCGGTCGGCTCGGTCTCCGTGACGCTGACGGACCCTGTGCACGCGGGGTTGATCGTGTGCTCGCATGACAACTCCGTGAGCGAGACCGCGGTGTTCTCGCATGTCGTCTTCGAGTCGCCGGGCAAGGTCAAGGCCGAGGAGCGGGTTGTCGAGAGCACGCTGGAGATTCTCTCGATTGAAACGGGCGAACGCCGGATCGTCTACCGCGCGAAACGCCATTTCGAGGCGCCAAACTGGTCCCGCGATGGCAGCTATCTGCTCTTCAACGGCAACGGCCGGCTGTTCAGGATCCCCGTTGCCGGCGGCCAGCTCAGGCAGTTGGACACCGGTTTCGCGACCCGGTGCAACAACGACCACGGCTTCTCGCCCGACGGCAAGTGGCTGGCGATCAGCGATCAGACCGAGGGCGATTCGCGGATCTACGTGCTCCCAAGCGAGGGAGGCACGCCGCGACTGGTGACGCCCAACGCACCATCCTACTGGCACGGCTGGTCGCCGGACGGCAAGACGCTGGCCTACTGCGCCGCCCGCGGCGGCAACTACGACATTTACACGATCCCTGTTGCGGGCGGCAACGAGCTGCGATTGACCGATGCACCGGGTCTCGACGACGGGCCCGACTATTCGCCTGACGGCCGCACGATCTATTTCAATTCCGAGCGATCCGGCCTGATGAAGATCTGGCGGATGAACGCCGACGGTTTGCAGCAGAAGCCCGTCACAAACGACCCGGATTACGCCGACTGGTTCCCGCATCCGTCGTCCGACGGCAAATGGCTGATCTTTCTGTCGTATGACAAGAGCGTTCAGGGGCATCCGGCCAACAAGGACGTCGCCCTGCGGATCATGGAGCTTCCCGACGGCAAACCTCGCATCCTGGCCAGGCTCTTCGGCGGGCAGGGCACGATCAACGTGCCGTCGTGGTCGCCCGATAGTCGCTTCGTTGCGTTCGTGAGCTATCGTCTTATCCTGCCGTGAGCGAGACAGGGACGTATCAGAGGCGCGTTTGGAGCCAGCGAAGCGTCTGGTCCCACATGGCGGGCGTGTAGGCGTGGCCCACGTTGGGGTAGAGCAATCCGCGGAAGTCCTCCGGCCGGCCGTAGCATCGGTAGAGGTGCTCCGCAAACGCGTTGATGATCCGCACGCCTTCGGCGGGGGAGCCCGTGTCCCGATCGCCCGTCAGCGTCAGGAGAGGGCGGGGCGCGATCAACCCGACGATCGACTCGGCGTCGATGCCCTCCTTGAGCAGGCTGGGGACGTAGTAGTAGATGCCGTGGGCGTTCACCGAGCCTTGGGCGATGAGGTTCTGGTATCGCGTCAGGCAGGCGACGCAGACCGCGATCTTGACGCGGTCGTCCAGCGCCGCCAGCCACCAGGTCCGGGTCGAGCCCATGCTCACGCCCATGGCCGCGATGCGGCCCGGGTCCACGTCCGGCCGGGACGCCAGCAGGTTCAACGCGAGCATGTCGTCGCGGACCATCATTCCCCAGAGCGTGCGGCCTTCCCAGAGGAAGGTCTTGAACAGGGCCGCCTCGACGTCCGCCCCCACTTCCTTTTCTCCGGCGGGACCCTGGAATCGGCGTCGGCCGAAGCCGTAGGCGTCGATGCCCTGGACCACGTAGCCCCGGCGGACAAGTTGCTCGCCGGTGGCGAAGTCAAGCTCCGGATGGACGTGCTCCAGGAGTTCCCGGCAGCCCAGTTCATACTGCTCGGCGTGCCAATGATGGTAGAGGACGGCGGGCCCCGGCTGGGTCCGCCCGGCGGGAACGAGGGTGACGCCGAAGACGCGGTCGCCCACGCCGTTGTCGAAGGCGAACCGTTCCACGGCGTATCCGGGCTTCTCCTCTGTGCCCAGGACAGTCGCCTCCGGGACGAACAGGTCGGGCAGATCGCCCAGGAGCCGGCGGATCGTGCCTCGCAGCTGTGCCCGTCGAGTCTCCCACTGAGCCGAGGTCTCGGGCCGGGCGGTCTCAAATGTCGGGAATCCGCCTTTGAGAATACTGTGCATCCGGGGCATTCATGACTCCAGCAATCGCGTGCATGATTCCAAGGGACAGAACCGTCTATCCTGGTATATCATAGTCGCGACGGCCGCCGGACGCCAGCGCGCCGGCCGACCATGCGCAAGCAGGAAGTGCCGGAGATGCCGAAGGACCAGGGCTACCACACCTACACCCCGGCGGCGGCGCAGAGCAAGCGGGTGCACGTGATGCGAACGCCCGAGGACCCGAACCATTGGTCCGTCGGGACCGCCTGGATCGCTCCCTTCGATCTGGCGGCGGACTGTCCCGTGTGTGGGCTCCAACGGGACAAGGACAGGCTTTCATGGTATGTCGACGGGGCGCTCGTGCGGTGGATCGAAAACACCCACTGGCATCAGCCCTTGACCTTGAATTTCGACAGCGAAACGATGCCGGAATGGTCCGGCCTGCCACGGGGCAGCGATCTTCCGTCCACGTACAGCATCGAGTAAGTCCGCTCGTCAAAGCGGCCGTAGCATGCGATGCCGGAGGCTCGCCGCGTCAGAGATTGCTGAAGTAGAACTCGCCACGGAGGACACGGTGGATCGCGGGCAGGAGCATCTCCCCGGCCCGCTGTTTGGCGACGAAGCCGGACGCGCCGGCGCCCGCCGCCCGGTGGGCGTAGAGCGATTCATCGTGCATCGACAGGATCAGGACGACCAGGTCGGGGTGCTCCGACTTGAGGCGGCCGGTCAGCTCGATGCCGTCGATCTCGCCCAGCGACAGGTCGACGATCGCCAGGTCGAACGGCTCGTGCCGGGCGGCTTCGATCGCCTGCTGGGCGTTGTTGACTGCGGCGCCGACCTCGTAGCCCGGCTGCTGGCTGAGCAACTCGCACAGTCCCCGTCGCACGATGTAATGATCGTCCACAACCAGGATTCTCGTCCTGGCGGATGTCTGTTCGCAACTGGCCATTTCGGTTATGTCCTCAGGTGCCGATGTCATCAGGCTGATTGTCATCGCGATATTCTCTATACCTCGTATCTTGCATCCTGATCGAATGTGGGCGTCCCTGCCTATCCCTTGGTCCTGGGGGTTCTCCTTATGACGGGCCCATCTCTCTTGAGGATAACAACTGAGGGGACGGTCCGAAATCGGGGCGCGTCGGTGTTTTCACATCGGACGAACCCCCTGACGGGCTATCGGGGTTTCTCCTATCCCTCAGGCCGAGCCGGCATGGACAGGGAGGGCTTTGCGCAGGGATTCGCGGAGCGAATCACCGCTGGAGTTCGGAGTTGACCCACTGGATCGCCGAGCGCAGGAGTTCGCTGGCATCCTGGAGGGCGAGCTTGTCCTTGATGTGCGCGCGGTAGGTTTCGATCGTCTTGACGCTCAGGTGGAGCTTCTCGGCCATCTCCCGCGTGTTGAATCCCTCGCCAATCATGCGAAAGACTTCGAGTTCGCGGTCGCTGAGGCTTTCGATGGGCGAGGCGGGTTTCTTGCTGACTCCCCCGACGAGTTTGCTGACCATCTTGGCCGCCATCCCATCGCTGACGTAGACTTCGCCGGCCAGGACCCGGCGGATGGCCGTGACCACCTTCTCGGTGGCCTCCTGCTTCATGATGTACCCGCGGGCGCCGGCCCGCAGGGCCCGTTCGCCGTAGACCGCCTCGTCGTGCATCGACAGCGTCAGCACGGGAAGTTCGGGGAACTGGACCTTGAGGTCCTTGATCAGCTCGACGCCGCTGGTGTCCTTGAGAGAGATGTCCACGATCACCATGTCGGGATGGAACTGGCGGATGGCGGCGATGGCGTCGTGGGCGTCCTCCGCCTGGCCGCAGACGAGCAGATCGCTCTCCTGGTTGATCAACTGCGTGAGCCCCTGGCGCACGATCGGGTGGTCGTCCACGATCAGGACCGTTCGTTTCTTACGAGTGTCCGTGCTCTGCGTCTTCTGCGGCATTGTCGTTCGCCCCTTTGCGCCGTTTCGGCTTCACATCGAAGTCGCAGGTGACCTGTGTTCCGCCGGTCGGCCCCTGCTGGACGTTCAGTATACCACCGATCACCTCCGCGCGGTAGCCCATGACCTGCAGCCCCATTCCCCTTTTTTGTGGAAGGCGTTTGGGGAACTTGCGGCCGTCGTTGAGGATGGACAGCGTCCCTCGGTCGTGGTCGCACGTCAGACGGATTGCGATGCGCCTGGCCCGTCCGTGGCGGATGGCGTTGGAGACCGCTTCCTGAGCGATTCGGTAGAGGTGGACCGCCATAGAGGCGTTCTTGACCGGGACGGGCCGTTCGCATTCGAAGGTACACGTCACGCCGGGCAGGCCCTCCGTCGCCAGGGCCAGGGACTGCAACGCGGACATCAGGCCATGCTCGTCCCGCACGACCGGGTATAGACCGCGGGACAACTGTCGCGTCTCCTCGATGGCCCGGCTGATGAGCCTGACCAGTTCGGCGGCCCTGGCCGCGTCCTCCGGCGAGTCGCCGGCGAGTCGTTGCTGAAGGACTTTGCTCATGATCGCGATGCCGGTGAGTTGCTGGCCGAGACTGTCGTGCAGTTCCCGTCCGATCCGCGTCTGCTCGCGTTCACTGATGTCCAGGATCTCCTGCTCCAGACGCTTGCGACGGCGCATCTCC
Organism: Planctomycetota bacterium; assembly: GCA_012517265.1. Classification (GTDB taxonomy): domain Bacteria; phylum Planctomycetota; class Phycisphaerae; order Sedimentisphaerales; family Anaerobacaceae; genus PLanc-01. The sequence continues at coordinate 4,623 of JAAYVJ010000009.1, forward strand.
TCTCGCAGTTTGCGGTTGGTCTCCGTCAGTTCGGCGGTCCGCTCGGCGACCCGCTGCTCAAGTTGTTCGTTGAGTTTCTGGATTTCCGTCTGCGCTTTCTTGCGATCGGTGACGTCACGGACCAGTCCCACCATGCGGACGGCCTTGCCGCCGGAGTCGCGAATCACGTAACCGGTTTCCGCGACCCACCGCACCGTTCCGTCGGGCCAGAGAATCCGGTGCTCGATCTGGTAATCCTTGCGTCGTTCGATGGCCGCATTGACCGCTTCGGTGACGGCCTGGCGATCCTCCGGATGGACGCACTGGAGAAAGGCCTCGTTCGTGCCGGCAAACCGGCCGGGAGCCAGTCCGAACATCGGCTCGATCCGTTCTGACCAGACGATCCGGTCCGTGACGATATTCCATTCCCAACTGCCGATGTTGGCCGCCTTCTGAGCCAGGGCGTAGCGTTCCTCGCTGGCCTTGAGCGCCGCCTGCCTGCGCATCCGCTGCACGGCCAACGCGTAGAGTTTGGCCATCCGCCCGATGGCGAGGAGGTCCCGCTCCGCATATTCCCGGATCGAATTGGCCAGCGCGATCTGGCCGACGACCTGATCGCCCACGACGGCGGGAACCGACAGGAAGTTCCTCAAAGGGACATGGCCTTGAGGCAGGCCCTTCGATGCCGGGTGCCCGGCCGGGTCGTTTGTGTAGAACCCGACGCGGGTGTTCAACGCGCAGCCGAAGAGCGCGGGGTAGGTGCCGTCGGGATTGGGATAGAACGCGATGCGTCGGTCCTCGGGCCGCACCCGACATTGTTCGCCCATCATGCTGGTCAGCGTGTGAGCGACGTTGGCGCCGGTTTCCAGATCGATCGAGGAGACGTAACCGTGCTCGCTTGCGGTCAGCCGGCGGGCGTGCTCCAGAACGGTCTGGGTCGTCTCCTCAAACGAGAACGACGGATCGATCAACGCGTCGGCCAATTGCACCAGGGCTTCGTCGACCGCCAACTCCCACCGATGCTCCACGAGGATGCGCTTGTACTCAGCCGGGTCCACATCGAGCCCGTCGGCCGCCGGGGTGTTGGATGCCGGCGGCCGGTCCATGTCCGACCTGCCGATCGCGCAGGACCGATCCGCGGGGGTCTTGTCGTTGGCGTCCATAAGAGCCTCTGTTTCCGGTCGGGGCGAGTGAACCCGCATCTGTCAGCGTCGTACTTTACCCATTGCGGCACCGAACAGGCAGATGCTGTTGTTTCATGATAGACGCGGCAGCCGCCAAATCAACAGGAAACCACGAACCCGGTGGCGAAGTTGTGCTTGTCTCGGTTGCACGTGGCGTCTGCGAGGCGGCGGAATGCTAGTGCACCATAGGGGATTCCCCGATACAAAAACCAGCGGAGAGCCGGATAATAGAAGCAGCCATCGCCCGATTTTCGGATTTTGGAGCTCTGTTACTATAGCACTCATAATTGTTCTTGTTTGGAAGGGGATAACTATGAGTGATATGGAGTTGATCAAACGATACGCCGCGGGCGAGGAAGAGGCTTTCCAGGAGCTCGTGAAGCAATACAAAGACAGTCTGTATGCGTTCCTGCGGAGATTCCTGAACCAATCGGATATGGTCGACGACGTGTTCCAAGAAACGTTCATGCAACTGTACGTCAGCCGGGACACGTTCGACCAGTCCCGGCCATTGCGGCCGTGGCTGTTCACGATCGCCGCGAACAAGGCCAAGGACGCGCTGCGACGGATGCAGCGGGTCGACTCGGCCAACCTCGGGAGCATGTTCGACAGCGAGGACCATTCGATCGACGACGTGATCAACACTCTCGATTCCGACACCCGGATGCCGTATGACGATCTGGTCAGGGACGAAACAGCCACGTCGGTCAAACGTGTCATTGCCCGGATGCCAGCAAAGCTCCGCGAGATCCTGATTCTTGCCTATTTCCACAAGTTCTCATATGCGGAGATTGCCGACATGCTCCGGATTCCCGTGGGTACCGTCAAGAGCCGGCTTCACACCGCCGTGGGTCGTTTCGCGGAAGACTGGAATGCGTCCCTGCTTTGTGAGACGCCGAACTAGGGGAATCGAAAGCGTGCGTGGCACGCGGGGGCTGCCTGGCCGCCCGGACGCTTTCTGCCGCGTCGGGAGTGCCTCCGGCAGATTGAAGAACGGGGCGTCAGGATCAGTCGCCCGAGCCAAGCCGAGGATTGATAAGGACGGTCGTAGGGGCAGCAAAGGGATCTGCCCCTACGAACCGGCCAACCGCCGCCGCATCTCGCTCTTGTTCTCCCAGAGGTGCGAATCGATCTCCATCGAGGAACACAAGTCCAGCTCCCACAACGCCCGCCACCATTTCCACAACCTCGCCATCGCTCTCATGTTGCACCGTCTCTTTCCTCGATGCCTTGCTTCATTCGCCATCCGACGGCCGGACGGCTTGGCTTTCGAGAGCGCTCTCTGCACCATATAGGCGGGCCGGACGGAGAAAGTAACAGACTCGCGGGCGGCGAGGACTTTCATCTCCCGCTTTTTCCCCTTGCTCCCTCATCTGTCCGGTGGGATAATGCCCTCCAGCGGCGTATGGAAGTACAGATTCGTCGCTTTCCTGCGTCCTGTGGATGGATCCGAGTACGATTGGCAGGAGAACGCGAGATGTCGGCTGTGCATGCGGCAAATCGACCTTTTCTCGTAGAGGCAGGCGTTTTGGCCTGCGTGTTGACCTCGGCCCTGGGCTGTTCGAGCCCCCGCTCCCGCAAGTCCGTGGGATTTGAGGTGGTCCAGACCCGTTTTCTCGGCTCGATGTGGAACCAAGGGCATGCGGCGGCCTCCATCGTCTCTCAGGACGGAGGCTTCTCCTACGCCGTCCCCGGTGGTTCCCTCTGGTGGTTCGGCGACACCCTTCGCGGAACGCGGGACGAAGAGGGCAAGCCCCACTTCGCCGGCGGGGCGGTCTCCGCCTCGGTCGGGCTTCGCAGCCAGACGGACGACCACGTCCCTCCGGTCCTGCACTATCTGACCGGCGCCGACGGCAGGGTCGCTCAGGCGATCGGATTTCTCGCCGGCGAGACTTGGGAGCACCATCGCCTCTGGCCCCTCGGCGGAATCTACGCCAACGGCAAATCCTACATCTATTACTCGCGGATCGAGATTGGAACGGGCGTCTCGGACTTCAAGAGTGATGGTTCGGGCCTGGCCTGCGCCTCGGCGCCGCTGAGCCCGCATCAACGGATCACGACGGCCGACGGCTGGCGGTTTCCGGTCGCACCCATGTGCGTCGTCCCGGACGGCGACTGGCTGTACCTCTATGAGATCGACACCCGGAACGAACGTCAGGGCGTATGGCTCTCGCGCGTCCGCGCCGACCAGATCGAGGACCCCGGCAAGTACGAGTTCCAGTGTGGATCGGGCGAACGGTTCTGCACCAAGAAGGCCAGGCAGCGGCTGCTGCTCAAGAGCGTCCCGGGTCAGGTCTCCGTCGCCTGGAACGAGTATCTGCACAAGTACGTTCTCGTCTCCGCCAGCGACATCTTCCGGCCCCGCGAGATCCGTTTTCATGTGGCCGACCGCCTCTACGGGCCCTGGAGCCCGCCGGTCGCGACGATCACGGTGCCTGAGGAGCGACAGGGCAAGACCGTCAGGCTGGTCTACTGCGCGTATCTGCACCCCGAGCTGTTTCGGGAGAACGGCCGCATCATGAACGTGACCTTCTCGATGCGTTTAAGGAACGCAGCCTTCGACTCCAACTGCGAGACGGTGGAGGTCGAGATCCTATAGTCCTTCCGCTGCGGCGGACACGCAGCGGAAAGCCCGAGGTCCGGCCGAGACTCGATCTCCGTGCTTTCCTAGAGCTGCCTCTTGACAGCCTGGGTGTGGATCAGCTCGAAGAGGGCCTTGATGAACTCGGCGTCCAGGCCCGCCTTCAGGCCTCGGGCGATGTGGTCGCCCAGGAGGTTCTCCCATCGCTCGATCTGCAGGACCGGGATGTTGTGCTCGTGCTTGAGCCGCCCGATCTCGTCGACCCATCGCATCCGCTCGGCCAGATTCTGGATGATCTTCACGTCCACCTGGCTGATCTCGGCGCGGAACTGGGCGATCTTGCGCTTCACCTCGCGGTCGGTGATCCCGGCGTTTCGCACCTTGAGGCGCTCCAGCATCCGGCACAGCTCCTCCGGCGTGACCTGCTGCTTGGCGTCGCTCAAGGCGTGGTCCGGGTCGATGTGCGACTCGATGATCAGGCCCTGGATGCCCAGGTCCATCGCCATCTGCGAGACCGGCTCGATGAGCTGGCGGCTTCCGGTGATGTGGCTCGGGTCGCAGATCAAGGGCAGGTCCGGCAGCAACCGCTTGAGCTCGATCGGGATCCGCCAGTTCGGGTCGTTGCGGAACTGAGTCTCGCCGTAGCTGGAGAACCCGCGATGGATCGCGCCGAGCTTGCGGACGCCGACCGCGTGGAGCCGCTCGATGGCGCCCAGCCACAGGGCCAGCTCCGGGTTGATCGGGTTCTTCACGAAGACCGGAACGTCCGACCCGCGAAGGGCGTCCGCGATCTCCTGCACCGAGAACGGGCTCACCGTCGTGCGGGCCCCGATCCACAGGATGTCCACGCCGTGCTCCAGGCACAGTTCGACGTGGTGCTTGTTGGCCACCTCGGTGGCGGTCGGCAGGCCGGTCTCGGCCTTGACCCGGGTCAGCCAGTCCAGGCCCTCGGCCCCGATCCCTTCGAAGGAGTTCGGCCTGGTCCGCGGCTTCCAGATCCCCGCGCGAAAGGCCTTCACGTGCGGCGAGTTTGCCAGACCACGGGCGGTCGCCAGCATCTGCTCGGCGGATTCCGCGCTGCACGGGCCGGCGATCACCCAGGGCAGCGGTTCGGCCCCGCCGCGACCGGCCGGGAGCCATTCGGTGATCGGAACGATGTCTTTATTGATCTGCTTCAATGCGTCGGTCATACCCAGTCCGCGAAAAATCAGCTTGTGAGCGGGATGTGATCCGCGATCGGCCGTCAACCCGCAAAACCGTTACTATACCCGCAAACCCCGTCCGATTCAAGGGCGCCAAGAAGGGCCAGACCTTCACGGCAGGCCTCTCGGGCGTCCTGGATCACATCGATGTCGGCAACACCAGCGGCGGGCGTATGCTGCCTGACTCCGCTCCTTTCGTGGAGATCTGGACCACCACGGCTGGCTGCGACGCCGCAGAGCGTTGTAAGCGTCTTTCTCAGTGACCCCGCAAGGGCTGCAAGCCGAACGCTCGCAGCCCTTTTCTTTTGCGTAGGGTCGGGATCTCGGCAGGCGCAAAAAGTGTCAATGAGGTCAATCAGGTCAATGAGGTCCCGAGGGGACTGGTTGACCCCATTGACCTGATTGACAGATGATGCGCACGCCTGCCGGCTCGGCGGGGACAAACCGCCTTGTCGCGGCAAGGTGCTTGTGCTAGGATGGCCCGCGCGTCCCGGCGCAGCGTCCGGCCGGAGTGCGAAGGTCCCTTGTGCAGAAAGGAGTCGCCCGTCATGTCCCGATCGCGAATCGTCCATCTGTCCTGCCTGTTCGTCCTGCTGCTGGTCACGTCGGTCCCCGCGGCCGTCAAGGTGTGGGAGGAGCCTTTGACCTTGCCGACGTATCGGCTCGATCCGCCCGACGTGAACCCGCGGTTCTACACGAACGAGTCGTACCAGGGGGCCCAGAAGCGGATCTATCCCTACGCGATGCTCGACGGCGTCACGGGCATCCGCGAGGAGAAGACCTACAAGGCCCTCTACCTGGAAAACGAGTACGTCAAGTTGTGCATCCTGCCGGAGATCGGCGGGCGGCTCTGGTACGCCACCGACAAGACCAACGGCTACGAGATCTTCTACCGCCAGCACGTGGTCAAGCCCGCGCTGATCGGCATGCTCGGCGCCTGGGTCTCCGGCGGCATCGAGTGGTGCGTTTTCCACCACCATCGAAACACCACGCAGATGCCGGTCGACTACGCGCTGGCCGAGAACAAGGACGGCAGCAAGACGATCTGGTTCGGCGAGACCGAACGGCGGCACCGGATGAAATGGCTGATCGGCGTGACGCTCCGGCCGGGTTCCTCGGCGATCGACGTGACGGTGAAGCTCTTCAACCGTACGGAGTACCCCAACTCGATCCTGTATTGGGCCAACGTCGCGGTGCATGTGAACGACGACTACCAGATCCTGTTCCCGCCGAGCGTGACCGCGGCGACCTACCATTCCAAGAACGACTTCGCCCACTGGCCGATCGCCAACGAGCGCTATCGCGGCGTGGACTACAAGGGCGTGGACCTGTCGTGGTGGAAGAACCACCCCGAGCCGGTGTCGTTTTTCGCCTGGGACCTCCAGGAGGACTTCATGGGCGGCTACGACCACGGCAAGCAGGCGGGCGTCGTCCACGTGGGCGACCACCACGTCGTGTGCGGGGCCAAGCTCTGGGAGTGGAGCCCCGGGCCGACCGGTCGGGCGTGGGACAAGATCCTCACCGACAGCGACGGACCGTACGCCGAGCTGATGGTGGGCGCGTGGTCGGACAATCAGCCGGACTATAGCTGGATCCAGCCCCACGAGGTGAAAACCTTCACGCAGACCTGGTACCCGATCCGGGACATCGGCGGGCTCAAAAAGGCCAACCATCAGGCCGCGGTGAACCTGGAAGTGACCGAGGACGGCAAGGCGAAGCTCGGATTCAACGCGACTGCCAAGTACGAGAAGGCCCGGGCGGTCCTGTCCAAGGGCGGGACGAAGCTCTCGGAGGAAACGATCACGATCGCGCCGGACAAGCCGTACAAGACCGAAGCGGCGCTGCCGCCGGGGACGAAGGCGACGGACCTGGTGGCGACGCTCGCGACCAGGTCGGGCGACGTGCTGATCTCGTATCAGCCGGTCCAGATCGTCAGCGATCCGAACCTGCCGGAGCCGGTCAAGCCGCCCGCTGCGCCGAAGGACATCAAGACGGTCGAGGAACTGTACCTGACCGGGCTTCGCGTCGAGCAAATCTACAACCCTCGCGTCAATCCGTTCGACTACTACGAAGAGGCGCTGCGGCGTGATCCGAACGACGTGCGGACCAACACGATCGTCGGCATCAACTACAACCGGCGGATGATGTACGAGAAGGCCGAGGAGCATCTGCGCCGCGCGGCCGCGAGGCTGACGGCCGAGTACACCCGCACGCGGGACGGCGAGGCCCTCTACCACCTGGCGGTCGCGCTGCGGGCCCAGGGCAAGCTCGACGAGGCGTACGACCTGTTCTATCGTGCCTCGTGGGACTATGCGTTCCGTTCGCCTTCGTACTATCAACTGGCGGAGCTTTCCTGCCGCAAGGGCGAGTTCGACAAGGCGATGGAGCAGATCGAGTGCTCGCTGGCGACGAACGCCGAGGACACCAGGTCCTTGGTTTTCAAGGCTGCGATCCACACGCGACGGGACGAGCCCAAGCAGGCGGTCGCGATCCTGGCCAAAGTCCTCGATGAGGACCCGCTGGACTTCCTGGCCGCCAACGAACTGGCGACCGCGTATGGAAAGGCCAATTCGCGCGGCCGTGCCGAGGCGACGTTGCGCGATCTGGAAACGAAGATGCAGCGGAACCTCCAGGCGTACCTGGAACTGACGACGGACTACGTGAACTGGGGATTCTGGGACGACGCCAGGGACGTGCTGACGCGTGCGGCCCGGGACAAGACCGACCTGGCGGGCCGTTCGCCCCTGGTCTATTACTACCTTGCGTTCATTCACGAGCACAAGGGCGACTCCACGCTGGCTGACGGGTTCTACGGCCAGGCGGGCCGGATGCCCAGCGACTACTGCTTCCCGTTCCGGGCCGAGACAGCGACAGTCCTGCGGGCCGCGATCGCCCACAATCCGACCGACGCCAAGGCCCATTACTACCTGGGCAACCTGCTGTACGAGAACCAGCCGGAGAAAGCGATCGAGTGCTGGGAGCGGTCCGCCGCGATCGACGGAGCGTTCGCGATGGCGCATCGGAACCTGGGTTGGGCGTACTACCGCACGAAGAGCGACGTGCCCAAGGCGATCGCAAGCTACGAGCGGGCCGTGGCCTGCAACGGACAGGACGCCAGGCTGCTCACCGAGCTCGACGAGCTCTACGAGCTGGGCAACGTGGACCCCGCCAAACGACTGGCGATGTTCGAGTCGCACCACGCGGTCGCAGCCCAGCGCAACGACAGCCAGTTGCGCGAGATCATGACGCTGGTTCTGGGCGGACGGTACGACGACGCGATCGACGCGTTGGCCAAGGGCCAGTTCCACGTCCGCGAAGGCGGCGGAGAGATTCGCGACGTCTACGTGGACGCCCATCTGCTGCGAGGCCTGGCGCGCCTGAAGGCGGGCGATGCCAAGGAGGCCCTGGCCGACTTCCTCGCGGCGACAGAGTATCCTGAGAACCTGTCCGTCGGCAGGTCGCAAAATGACCCGCGAGCCGCTCAGTTCGACTACTACGCAGGTTGTGCCTACGAGGCGATGGGCCAGGGGGAGAAGGCCGAGGAATGCTACGCCAAGGCGGCAGGCGACGCCGACGGCGGCGGCCGGCGGGGCGGATTCCGTTCGTCCGACATGAGGTTCTATCGCGCGATGAGCCTCAAGAAACTGGGCCGGGACGACGAGGCGACAACCGAGTTCGACGAGTTGATCAAAAGCGGCACGGACCGCCTGACTCGCGGCGAGGAGGCGGATTTCTTCGCCAAGTTCGGCGAGCAACAGACCCGCCAGGTGCAGCAGGCCTCGGCCCACTATACGATCGGCCTGGGGCACCTGGGCAAGGGCGACGCCAAGTCGGCCCGCGCGGAGTTCGAGGCCGCCGCGAAACTCAACGTCAGCCACGTCTGGGCCAGGGTACAGGCGGCCGAGATTCGGTAGGGGCGGGTTTGAACCCCACCCCCCATGGGCCACTGCGAACGTCGTCCGTTGACATTCTCGGCCGAATCGCCTACAAGAAGGATATGACGAACGCATCCGGGCGAAAACCGGCAGATCTTCGCGTCTCCGACCGCGATGGCGCGAGAACTGGGAGTCTGCGCTGGGGCGGTCCTGTTCGCGAGGTTGCGTTCTTTGCTGTGCTGTTCGCATTTCTGTGGCTGTGGGTGCAGCCGGTCCTGATCTATGATTGCGGCGCGATCACGAACTTCCCGGTGTTCTACAAGGGCTGGCCGTTCTTCTTTCAGACCGTGCGAACCCCCGGCGGATTCGTCCAGTACGCCGCGGCCTTCCTGTCACAACTCTTCTATTACTCCTGGGCCGGGGCCGCGGTCATCACGCTGCAGATCTGGGCGACCTGCCTTTGCACGGGCTATCTCTTGCGAAAGGCCGATCTTCCCGCCGCGCGCCTGCTGCGATTCGCCCCGGCGATCGTCATGCTGGTCGCCTACGCCGGGTACAGTTACCATTTCCCTCTGTTTCTGGGCGTTCTGGCGTGCGTGGCCTTCGCGAGCATGTACGCGCAGTCGGCCGGTCGCTCTCGCAGTGACATCGGCGTCTTCCTGGGGCTCCTGACGATCCTCTATCTGGCGGGCGCCGCCGCGTCGTTGTCTTTTGCGGCTTCGTGCGCCGCGTACGAACTGCGGCGCCGTCGCTGGCGACAGGCCGGACTGTATCCGCTTGTGGCGGCCGTGCTGCCCTATGTGCTGGGGGTCCTGATTCTGCGGATCAGCGTCGACAACGCCTACACGGAGCTGCTGCCGTTCTCGTGGCGAATCGTGAGCCTGCCCAGCCGGGAGCGGCTGATCGCAACGGTCTATGTCGCGTACCTCCTCCCGGTCGCAGGAGTCCTTGCGGGGGCCCTGCGGCACCTCTGGAGGGACCGGCGTCCCGAGCCTGCCAAACACAAGTCGGGTTTCCTCGCTCGTTCTCTGGGGAAGCCTGTTGTGTCGTGGACCCTGGGCACGATCGTCCTGTTCGCGGTCGGCGGGGGGACCGCCTGGCTCGCACGGGATGCCGGCCGCAAAGCGCTGCTGGAGATTCATCACTATGCGTGCCGGAGGATGTGGCCCCAGGTTCTCGATGCCGCCAGGCATTGTCCGGCCGACGCCTGCGTGATCAACGCGATCGACCGGGCCCTGTATCACCAAGGCAGGCTCGGACAAGACCTGTTCCTGTACGCCCAGGAGCCCGAGGCCCTTGTGGTCACCGGCAGCGACCACATCGTGCATTACTGGCACACGTTCGACACGTTGATGGACCTGGGTCTGGTGAACCAGGCCGAGAAGAACCTGACCGAATGCCTGGAGGCCTTCGGCGAGCAGCCGATGATTCTGAAACGGCTGGCAACGGTGAACATGGTGAAAGGCCGCACGGAGGCCGCGAGAGTCTACCTGGGCGCCCTTCGCAAGACGCTCTTTCACAGTCGTTGGGCTGGCGAGCAGTTGGCGCGCCTGGACGCGGACCCGAGTCTGTCGTCCGATCCCGAGATCCAGCGCATGCGGGTGCGGTACTACCGACCCGATTCCATCGCGGAGTTCTACGATCGCGATGCCATGCTGACCGCGCTGGTCGGGCCGGACGAGCCCCCGGGGCCCCAGCCGGCGTCCGGCGGCCGCAACCGCATGGCGTTCGAATACCTTCTGGCCTGGCGGCTGCTGACCGGGCAGTTGGGCAGGGTGGCGCAGCAGGCCGGGCGGATGGCCGAATTCGGCTACACGGAGATCCCGCCGCTGTGCCAGGAAGCGATCCTGATCTACGCCTATGGGACAGGGCGTCAGGTCGATCTGCGTGGCCTTTCGATCAATCCGGAGATCGAACGGCAGTTCAAGAATTTCAGCGCCGTCGTCAACCGCTACGGCGCCAACAGGGCCGCCGCGATTCCCGAACTGGCCAGGGACTACCGCGGCAGCTACTTCTTTTATTACTTCAACGCGAAGGTGGCGAACCGATGAGGACGCGGGGCGTTCGACGTCTGCCGGCGGCTCTGACCGCGGCCGCGATTGTCGCGGCGGTCTGCGTTGCGTGTCTGGCCGTGTCGGGCCAGGGCTCGTCGATCGACCAGGCGACGCCCGCCGGCCGCCGGCCGCACATCGAGCCCAACTACGTGGATGCGGTGATCCCGCCGAACATCGCGCCGCTGAACTTTCGCGTGCGGGAGCAGGGGGATCGTTACCGCGTGCGAGTCGTCTCGGACCGGCAACAGCCCATCGATCTGACCAGCCGGTCGTCGACGACTTCGATTCCGGAAAACCAGTGGCGGCAATGGCTTCTCACCCATCGCGGCGGGCAGCTTCAGTTCGAGGTGTTCGTGCGGAACGAGTCGGGGTGGAAACGTTTCAACGCGTTCCAGGTGACGGTCGCGAACGAGGAGATCGACAGTCACCTCGTGTACCGGCGGATTCACCCGGCCCACTCCCTCTGGCGGGACATGGGCATCTACCAGAGGGACCTGCGGACGTTCAAGGAATCCGCGGTCCTGACGAACGACTATACGAAGGGCGGCTGCGTCAATTGCCACACGTTCTGCAACAACCGCACCGACACGATGCTCGTCAGTTCGCGGGCCGACACGTGCGCCCTGATCGTCCAGGACGGCCGGGTCGAGAAGGTCGGCGCGAAGTTCGGATACGCCTCGTGGCATCCGAACGGCAAGATGGTGGTTTACACCGACATGCTCGTGAGCCTGTTCCTCCACCCGGCCGCGGAGGAGGTGCGCGACGTGATCGATCTGGACTCGCTGTTGGAGTACTACGACACGCAGTCCAAACGGGTCGGCACAGCGCCGGATCTGGCGAAGAAGGACCGGCTGGAGACCTACCCGACCTGGTCGCCGGACGGCCGCTGGCTGTACTTCTGCAGCGCGCCCCTGACCTGGACCAGCCGCAACACGATTCCCGAGCGGTACGACCGGATCCAGTACGACCTGATGCGAATCCCGTACGACCCCAACCGGGGCACATGGGGACAGGCCGAGACGGTCGTCGCGGCCAAGGATGCAGGCCGGAGCATTCTGCTGCCGCGGATCAGCCCTGACGGGCGATGGCTGCTCGTGTCGATGTGCGATTACGGCTGTTTCCCCGCCTACCGCAAGAGCAGCGATCTCTACATGATCGACCTGGACGCCGCCAAGCGCACCGGCCGTTACGAGACCCGTCGGCTGGCGATCAACAGCGATCAGAGCGAGAGCTGGCACAGTTGGTCCAGCAACAGCCGCTGGATCGCGTTCAGCAGCAAGCGGGACAACGGCCTGTTCACCAGAACCTACCTCAGCTACGTCGACACCAACGGCGTGGTCCACAAACCGTTCGTCCTGCCTCAGGAGGATCCGACGCAGTACGACTCGTGCCTCTGGACGTACAGCGTGCCGGAGCTGGTCGTCGAGCCGGTGCGGACGACCAAGGAGTCGCTCGGCCGGGTCGTGCGGGGCTCCAGGAGGATTTCCGTCCAAATGCCCATCACGATGGCGACGCCCAAGGCGGACACCACGCCGACGATCGGCGTCCCGTACCAGGCCGGGCGGGAATAAATGCCGAAAATCCGAAACTCGAAATCCGAAACAAATCTCAAGGACAAGAACCCAGATGGCCGAAACGCTGGCGTCCCTTCGGACGAGAGGTTTGGGACCTTTGGATTTTGAATTTGTTTCGGATTTCGTGCTTCGAACTCAGGATTTCCGTTCTGTCAGCTTCACTTGCCGATGCAGTAGAGGGCCTTCTCCGTCCTGAGGAACAGGTTGCCCTGCGAGATCGCCGGACTGGCGCAGCAGGTCTCGCCCAGATCGTTCTGCGCCACCTGCTTGAACTCGGGGCCTTCCTCGATGACGGTCGCCTTGCCGCTCTCCGAGAGGAAATACACCTTGCCGTCCGCGTAGACGGGCGAGGGCGAGTACTTGCCGGGCAGCCGGTGCCGCCAGAGGACTTCGCCGGTGGCGCCCTGGATGCAGTTGACGATTCCTTCGTCCGAGACGGAGTACAGTCGCGGCGAGACGTACAGCAGCGAAGGGATGTGCGGGACGGCGTCGGTCACGCGCCAGGCGACGTGCGTCTGTGTTACATCGCCCCGGCCGCCCAGGCGAACCGCGAGAATGGTCTCCTCCCGGAATCCGGAGGTGGTGAAGGACAGCCCGTCGCCCGTGGCCCCTGAGGGGACGACGCCCTCGCCCGGGCTGGAGACGGTCCAGAGCCGTTCGCCCGTCTTGAGATCGAAGCCCTGCACGACGGCGCCGGCGCTGGTGACGAGCTGGTCGCCGTCGGCCGTATGGGCGATCACCGGCGAGGCGTGGCCGATCTGCGAACTGCCCCGGCGGCCCCGCCAGCGGGTGACGCCGGTGTTCTTGTCGACCGCCAGGATCAGGGCCTTGTCCCACGGGACTTCCCAGCCGACTCTCTTGTCGGGGCCCGGGCTGCTCCAGTCGAAGACGACGATGACGAGGTCGCCGTATAGGACCGGCGAGACGGCCAAGCCGTGCTGGCTGTAGTAGTCGAACTCGTGGTTCGTCCAGACGACCTTGCCGTCGAGGTCCGTCGCGAGGATCATCCCGTCGCAGGCGACCATGTACACCCGTTGGCCGTCGACGATCGGCGTGGACGTGGCGTAGGAGTTGGGCCGCTGCTTGTACTTGGGCGTCTGCTGCGCGACCTCCTTGTCCCAGAGAATCTTGCCGTCCTTGCGGTCCAGACGCAGCAGATGCAGCGACTTGCCGCCGTCGAGGGCGGTGGTCAGGAACACGTCGTCCCCCAGCACGACAGGCGACGACCAGCCCTCGCCGGGGATGGCGGCCTTCCACTTGACGTTCGACGTGGCGCTCCACTCGATGGGGATTCCCTTCTCCTGGGAAAGTCCCTGCCGGCTCGGCCCGCGAAAGCACGGCCAATCCTCGGCCCGAGCGATTCCCGCGACCGCGAGCAACGACACCAGAACCAATCCGACGCACTTCTGTCCCCTGCGAATCATCCGCGTCATGAACCGACCCTTTCTCACCTGGACCCCGGATTCAAAGAGGCTGGGACCAAACGACGGGCATCAGCATACCAGATCACGCGATGAATGCACCTGTTTTTGTTCTCGCGTGTGGACAGCCGGATACCGCGTGGTAGAATTGCACCACGTGCTTGCCATTGTGGGAAGCGCGACAGCAGGCTGCGAGTTGCTGGATTGGAGATAGCTATGATGTCCCGTCGTGTTTGTCCGGTCGTTCTGTCGGTCACCGTTGCCGCAATCCTCACGGCTGGGTCTCCCGCAACGGCTCAGCCGTCCGCTGCCGCCCGCGGGCCGCGGGTGTCGACGCAATCGCCGGAGGTGGCCGCCGATCGGCATGTCACCTTCCGGCTTCGGGCGGCCAAAGCCACCGAGGTGGTGGTCGCCGGGCAGTGGAGCGGCGAGCCTGCCGCGATGACCAAAGGCGAGGACGACGTGTGGAGCGTCACGGTGGGCCCGATCGAGCCGGGCGTCTGGGAGTACAGCTTCCGCGTCGACGGCCTGCAGATGATCGACCCCGGCAACCCGGCGATCAAGCCGATGCGCGAGCCGCGAACGAGCATCTTGCAGATCCCCGGCCAGCCGCCGCTCTTGTACGATTTCCAGGACGTCCCTCACGGCGTGGTGCACAGCCACACCTACTTCTCCAAGTCGCTCGGCAGGCTGCGCGAGCTGGCCGTCTACACGCCGCCAAGCTACAATCAGAAGCCGGACGAGCGGTTTCCGACGCTCTATCTCCAGCACGGCAGCGGCGACAACCAGGCGACCTGGGTCGTCCACGGCAAGGCCCACTGGATTCTCGACAACCTGATCGCCCAGGGCAAGGCCAAGCCGATGGTGGTCGTGATGATGGATGGCCATGCCGCCGATCGCTCGACCAACGGCCCCGGCGGCAACACCGGCGCCTTCGAGCGGGACCTGCTCCAGGACGTGATGCCGTTCGTCGAGGCCAGCTACCGCGTCAAGCCGGACGCCGCGAACCGCTGCATCGCAGGCCTGAGCATGGGCGGCGGGCAGTCGCTGACCATCGGCCTGAACCACCTGGACCTCTTCGCCTGGGTGGCGGGTTTCAGCTCCTCCGCTCCGTCCGAAGACGCCGTGGCGGGTCTGCTTGGCGACCCCGCGGCCGCCAACGCGAAGCTCAAGCTCCTCTGGATCGCCTGCGGCAAGGACGACTTCCTGCTCAAGCGAAACGAAGACTTCATCGCATTGCTCAAGGGCAAGGGCATCCGGCACGAGTGGCGTCTGACCGAAGGCACCCATTGCTGGCCGGTCTGGCGGGGCTATCTGGCAGAACTGGCGCCCAAGCTGTTCCAGTGACGTGCGTCGCGCCCTACTCAGGGCACGAGCTTCACGAGCGATTCGCACCATTGGCGCAGATCCCAGGCCCCGGTCCGAATGTCCGCGGTGACGACGCCGAGGGAGCCGGTGGGCAGAGTGTTGGCTCTGAGTCTGAAGGGCAGTTCGATCTCCCGGCCGGGCGCGGCGGCGCCGGACGCGGTCGTGGGCTCGATTTCGCAGCCCTCCGGCGCGTGCAGCGTCACCGTGAACGTGCCCGGCGTGGGCGAGTGATTGAGGATCTTCACCGCCAGATCGGTCCATTGGCCCGCTTTGACTTCCTGTCCATAGGGATGGATTCGGGCCCACTGCTCGTCCAGGCCGTAGTCTGGTCCATCCCAGGGCAGAAGGTC
>JAAYVJ010000070.1 GCA_012517265.1 Planctomycetota bacterium
GACGGGCCGAGCAGATCTTCGCCGCCCGGGAGGCCAAGCTCCAAGCCGCCCGAGCGGCCCGACGAACCGCCGCCGCAACCCCACTTCAGAATGTAGATGCGTGACATCGTGATAGGAAAGGACCCATGGAATCCGCGACAGCGATACCCCCGCGAACGAGCCGACGGCAGGCCCTCGCAAGGCGGAGGCCACGCCGTCCCTGCGTGGCGGCCGACTTGCCGGGCCGGGGGATGCGAACGCCTCTTGGCCAGCCGCGAGCCTCCCTCGACAGCACGAGGGGAGGCTCGGGGCGAACGCCCGAACACGGCCGACCGACCGCCGGCAAAAGCCGCCCGCGAACCGGCGAGAGCCGAACCAAACGTCAACACCGAAATCAAACACTTGACAAACACCGCTCAGGAGTCGATGATGCCATCGTCTGCCCAACCACCGATTCTCTGGGCCGACCAGGGGACCTGTCCAATTCCCGCTGAACCAACACACTCCATCAAAGACGCAAAGCTGGGATAGAAGGAGGCTTCGTGAAGAACCCGTATGTGCATGTCAATCGAGTCGATGAATTGCCGGAAAAGGCCGGACGCATCACGGTTAACGTGAAACCGGATGATCGGCCTGTTGAGGTTGTGATTTGCGGAGACCCCGATGGGCTCCGGTATATGGCGTCAGTCCTGATGTGGCTTGCGGATTTCGATCAGGGCAAGAACTCGGATCCGGTGGGTTCTCGTGAGCACCTGCACCTTATGCCTGGAGAAGAGATGGACGCTCAGTCTTGCTATGTTGAGGTTTGTCGAGCCGACGCCAAGGGAACCGGCGACTTGCCCGAATTTATGAGGTGAGAGAAAATCTGAAATGTCGGCACGACAGGAGCACAGTGAAGAGCTGGTTGTCCGGCTTCGGACGCATGTGGACCGGCTGGCGGGCCTGATTGGACCACGTCATACAGGGTGCCCTACTTCCCTCGATGCCGCAGCATCCTTCATCGAACGGGAGTTGTCGCGGGTCGGGCATCCGGTGACGCGGCAGTCGTACAGGATTCATGATCTGGAAGTCGCGAATCTGGTGGCTGAGATGCCGGGTGAATCGCCGGAGGATGGGCCCATCATCGTGGGCGCCCACTACGATACTGTCGATGCGAGCCCCGGAGCCGACGACAACGCTTCGGCGATCGCCGTCATACTCGAAGCAGCTCGGATTCTGCATGGGACACGGTTGAGGAAGACAGTTCGCTTCGCTGCTTTTGCATGCGAGGAACCCCCACATTTCTGCACGGGGGAGATGGGCAGTCAAATCTACGCTCGCGCCTGCCGTGAGCGAGGTGAACGCGTTGCGGGCATGATCTGCCTCGAGATGCTCGGTTATTTTACGGATGAGCCCGGTTCGCAGCGGGTGCTGCCAGGGATTCCCCGCGTGCTCACCCGGTGGTTCCCCCGACGGGGCGAGTTCTTGGCCGCGGTGGGAAATCTTCAGTCCTGGCGATTGGCGTGGTCTTTTCGACAGGGGTTCAGAAGAGCGTCAGGCGTACCGCTTTGGACCTTTGTCTTGCCGGAATCCATAAATGCGATTCGTCTTTCGGACAACAGTTCGTTCTGGGATCAAGGGTACCCGGCGATCATGCTGACGGACACGAGTTTTCTGCGAAATCTCCATTACCACCAACCGAGCGATCTGCCGGAGACCCTCGACTACCCGCGGATGGCGCAGGCAACTTCCGGTGTGGTCGGAGCGATTTCCTTGCTGGCAGGCAATCTCGGGCGAGATCCCGGCACGCGGCCCGTCGATTAGGGGGCGTATTTCATCTGAAGGTACTTCACCGCGTCCTGGACGTTGGCGAACACCTTGTTGGCGGTCTGGGTGACGAAGACGGAGGGGCTCTGCCGGGCGGTCCAGATCACGTAGACTTCCTTGGCGGCCTCGTGGGCGTGCTGGAGCTCGCGCTCGACGCCGCTGGAGATGGCGGCCCGGCCGTCGGGCATGGCCGGGACGAAACTGATGATCATGTCCCCCTGGTCGATCAGGAGGAAATCGCGAGCGTAGATCTGGTTGTTGATGTCCCGCTCGATCTGCAGGACCTCC
>JAAYVJ010000521.1 GCA_012517265.1 Planctomycetota bacterium
GGTGCCGATCCTCGTCGACTACAAGGTCTCCATCATCGACCCCTACGCACAATGACGTGGATGTGTAGAAGCGTGAAAACGTTGAAGTGTAAGAAAGGATTGAACCATGCCAGCAACCGGATATGGGGCCTCGCTCGCCGGCGTCGCCCTCGGCACGTTTCCGAACGTCAAGGACATCCAGATCGGCGGTCTGGAGGTCGAGATGAAGGAGGTGGCCTGCGTCACCGACGCCAACAAGATCCCGACCAAGCTGCCCAACAAGGTCCGCGAGGGCGATATCGTCCTGACGATGGTCTACGACGCGGAGGGCCAGGCCCTCTACGGCCAGCTCCGCCAGTACGCCAAGGGCCACACGAAGGACAACTTCACCTTGCGGGACTCGACCGCCAGCGTTCACGCCGGCCTGGGTTACGTGGCCAAAGTGGGCGAGCTGACGATCGACACGGACAACGAAGAGGTCTACAAGGTCACGCTCACACCCGAGAAGGAATGGGACTTCTCGCCGGCGGGCTAAACGGTGCCCCGTGACCTGTGACTCGTGACACGGGCCACGGATCACGGGCCACATTTCCACGAAAGGAGTTTTTGAATGTCCGACGAACAAGTCCCTGTCAAGCCGCCTGAGGCCACGGCGGAGAGCATCCTGGCCTTCCGCAATCGCCCGCCGATCGAGCAGCACGACATGCCCGACGGCCGGCGGGTCTATGTCTACGGCCTGACCGACCTGGAGGTCCAGCAGTGGTACGCCGACTGCGGCAAGACGAAGGACGAAGAGGGCCGCGAGCGGGTCGACGACCGGTTCAGTGACGCCAAGCTCCTGGTCCGCTGTGTGCGGAACGCCGAGGGCAGGCGGCTCTTCACGGAGGCCCATCTGCCGCAGCTGATCGAGCTGCCCAACTTCGTCAAGGCGCCCTTGATCGCCAAGGCGATGAAGCTCAGCGCCATCGGCGGCAAGGCGGACGCCGAGATCCTAAAAAACTACGCCAGGACCCTCGCCGGCGCCTGTTGATCCGGCTGGCGAGGGCGGACGGCTGTCCCGTCGAGGAGGTCCGGGCCCGCTACAGCGCCTACGAGCTTCGCGAGCTGGAGCTGGCCGAGTCCGAGGCCCCCTGGGGCGAATCGGCCGAGACGCTGCGGGCGATCTACCTGGCGGATGTGGTCCTGGCGGCCTTGGGCGACAAGGAGGCGGGCCGGGAGGCCCGCCAGATCCTCAATCGGCTGATGGGCCCGGTCCGGGGCCGGCGTCGAACGCTGAAATCACAACTGGCGCAGAGGAGTGCAAAGTGAAAGCGTAGAAGCGTGGAACCGTAGAAGCGCAAGAGGGGTCTTGCGCTTCCACGCATATACGCTCCCACGCTTCCACGAGGTTTATCATGGCGAACACGACCGTCGGCATTGTCTTTGAGGTGGCCAACCGGGGCACGGCGGGGATCCAGAGCATCACGCGGGACCTCGGCCGGTTCGATCAGACGGTCTCTTCGCTGTCCCGGACGATGAGCCGGCTCACGACGGCGGGCCTGGTCGCCGGGGGCGTCCTGCTCTTGGAGCGGGCGGGCCGTGCGACGCTGACGATGGCCGCCGAGCAGGAGAGCGCCGAGCGGAGTCTGGCCAAGTCCCTGGCCGTGACCAACGACGCCCGGGCCGAGACGATCGAGTCGCTTCGCCGCCAGGCCCAGGAGATGGCGAGCCTGACCGACTACAGCGATGAGCAGATCCTGCGGGAGATGGCCATCGCCCACAACACCGGCCTGGCCACCGACCAACTCGTCTCCGGCACGAAGGCCGCCATCGGCTTGGCGGCGGCCCTGGACAAGGACCTATCCCGCACGATGCGGGTCGTGGCCCTGGCCTCGCAGGGCCAGACGCGGGAACTGGGCGAGCTGGGGATCGCGGTCAATCGCAACGCCTCGGCGGCCGAGACCTATCAGACTGTGCTGGCCAAGGGCCACGCCGGGTTCGAGGTCGCGGTGGAAGACGCCAGGACCCTCAAGGGCGAGACCGTCGGACTGCTGGAGGCCTGGCGGGACATGATCCAGGAACTGTCCCGGCCGGTCACCAAGCCGGCGGCCGGGGCGATCGGGACGCTGGGCAACGTCTTTAAGACCCTGCAAACGGAGATCGAGGTCATTCGGGAGCGGGAGGACATGCGGCTGGACCGCATGTACAAGTCACTCTCTCCCGATATGCAGGAGTCCTTCCAGAAGGCCTACGAGTCCAGGTTCGGCAAGCAGCTCACCGTGTACGGCCGCGTGGGCAGTCTGGTGCCCCTGTCGTGGAAGGGCCAGGAGGAGTTCGACTACACCAGCGCCGTCGATCCGCAGGAACGCTCCTACGCCTGGCAGCTGCTGCGGTCGTACCAGCGGGCGGCCCAGCGGCAGCGTGAGGGGCCGCCGACCACCCAGGGCCTCGCTCCCGAGGAGACGACGGGCCTGTCGACCTTGACCCCGATGCAGGAGCGGGCCCGCGAGCAGGTGGTGCGTCTGAACGCCGCGCTCAACGAGCAGGTCAAGGCGACCTGGCTGGCGGCCCAGGGCCACGAGCACACGGCCCAGATGGTCCAGTTCGAGACGCAGGTCCGCCAGGGCTACGCCGGCGACGTGGAGAAGCAGAAGCGCATGATCGAGGAGTACCGCGTCACGCTGGAGAGCCTGGCGGCCATCGAGAGGCGGGCCCAGAAGGCCGAGGCCCAGCGCCAGTTCAACGCCGAGCTGGAATCCTCGATCGCCTCGATCCGCCAGGAGGCGGACCTGTACGGCCTGACGAACAAGCAGCGCGAGCGGCAGACAATTCTGCAGAACGCTGCCAACGAGGCGATGCGCCGCGGCGTCGAGCTGACGGCCGCCCAGCGGCAGGAGCTCGAGCGGGCGGTCGAGACGATGCAGCGGGCCCGCGATCTGGCGGACCTGACGTTCGGCCAGGGCTTTGCCCTGGGCATCCGCAATATGCAGGAGGAACTCAAGACCGCCGGCCAGATCGGCTATGAC
>JAAYVJ010000522.1 GCA_012517265.1 Planctomycetota bacterium
CGCCCTGACCGAGGCGGCTCTTCTGTGCAACGTCGCCCTCCGCGCCGGCGAGAAGCTCACCTGGGACGCCAAGGCCCTCAAGGCGGTCAACTGCGCGAAGGCGGACGCTTTCATCCGCCGGGAGTACCGCAAGGGCTGGACTCTCTGAGCGATTCGGCATGGATGAGTTCGACATCATCGAAACGCCGGAGAACGTCGACTTGCAGCGGCGTCTGGCGGGGATCGGGTCTCGTTTCGCGGCAGGCCTGATCGACCACCTGCTCATCGGCCTGATGCTCGCGGCGCTGATCGTGGTGACTCTTCTGTTCCATGTGAACCCGATCGTTCTGGGCACGGACCTCGCCGAGCAGTTCGGCGCTGTGGCTGTCGCCGTGCTTACGATCTTGTTCTTTCTGATCTACTGGGGATACTTTTTCTTCTTCGAATTGTGGATGAACGGCCAGACGCCGGGCAAGAAGTCGCTGAAGATTCGCGTCGTCCGGCTGGAGGGCGGCGCGATCACGTTCGATTCGATCGCCGTTCGCAACCTGTTGCGTGTGGTGGACGTTCTGGGCTTCTACGGCGTCGCGGGGATCGCGATGTTTCTGACGAGGAAGTCGCAGCGGCTCGGCGATCTGGCCGCCGGGACCGTCGTGATCTCCGAGGATGTCCCCGACTACGCGGCCAATTCGGATTCCAAGCAGAAGGTGCTGGACGATCAGCCCGTCTGCGGCGCGGCCCTGACGGCCACCCGGCTGACCCCGCAGGAGTATCGGCTGCTGCACAACTACTGGCTCCGGCGCGAGCAGCTCACGATCGAGGCCCGCCGGCGTCTGCTGCCGCAATTGATGGCTCCGATCCTGACGCGCCTGGGGGAATCCGTCCCGGCCGACTCGCCGGCCGTGCTTGAGGCGAGGCTGGAGAGCCTGATCCTGCAGCGGGAGGGCGCGCCTCGCGAGGAGGCCGTTCCTCCGCCGCCCACGCAGGGCGACGCGCCGCAGGCAGAAGGGGAAGACGCATGACGCCCGCCCGTTTTCTCGATACGCGACAGGAGATCTGGGCCCGGCTAGAAGCCCTCGCCGCCAAAGCCGGCAAGCGGACGGTGCGTTCATTGACCGATGAGGAACTCCACGAATTGACCCGCCTGTACCCCGCAGTCGCGGTCGACGTGGCGAGGGCTCGGATGTACAAGGTGGACGATGCGACGCAGCGACGCGTCAACCAGATCGCTATCGCCGCACACGGATTGCTCTATCGCCGCAAGTCGAGCCGGAGTCTGCCGATGGTCTGGCGGTTCTTCCGCCACGATTACCCCAGGCTCTTCCGCCGGCTGTGGGCCTTCATGACCCTGGCGACGGTTCTCTTTCTGGTCGGCATGATGGGCACGTACGTCGCCACGAGGATCGTGCCGTCGTACGCGTATCTGTTCGTGCCGCAAGGGCTGGACGTCAGCGGGGCCCGCGAGGTGACCAGCGAGGACATCAGCGAGCGGTTCCGGCAGATGCCGAACTCGCCGATGGCCGCGCGCATCATGACCAACAACATCTCCGTCGCGTTCGTCGCCTTCGCCTTGGGCATCACGGCGGGGCTTGGCACCTGCTACGTGCTGCTGGCCAACGCGATGATGCTCGGCGGTTTCGCGGCCCACTTCGCCAACCACGGCCTGAGCTATCCTCTGTGGTCGTTCCTCGCGCCGCACGGGGTCCTGGAAATCTTCGCGATCTTGGTCTCCGCGGCGGCCGGCCTGAGGCTGGGCCTGTCTCTGGCCGTGCCGGGATCGATGACTCGTGGAGCTTCGCTCAGGGCCGGCGCCCGCGAGGCGGTGCTCCTGGTTCTGGGCACGATCCCGATGTTCCTGATCGCCGGGTTCATCGAAGGTTTCATCACGCCGTCGTATATCCCCGGCATCGCCAAGATCGTCCTGGGCGTCACAGTGGCAAGCGTGGTGATCGTGTACCTGTTGTTCGTCGGAAGAGGAATCCGAAGTTCGAATCTCGAAAGCCGAAATAAATCCAAAACCGAAGAAGAAGCCAAATGACCGAAACGCTGTCGCCGCTCGGACGGTCCGTTTCGAGATTTGGGTTTCGATTCTTCGGGCTTGTTTCGAATTTCGAAATTCGGATTTCGAGTTTTTCTGCCTATAGCCGGCGCATCGCCTTGATCTGGGTGTACCGGTTGATCAGCTCGGGCGTCAATTGGTTCGGTGGGACGTCCAGGACGGACACGCCCTTGCGCCGCATGGAGATCAACGCCTCTTCCCTCGCGGCCAGCACGTCCAGTGCGACCGCCTTGGCGTAGGGGTCGTCGCACGAAGTCAGCGGCTGGTGCGCGACGCTCTGGATCTCCGGGTTCGAAAGCGTCACAGCCAGCGGCAGGTGGTATCGGGCGAACCGGGCCATGTAGCCGATCAGCACGTCGCTGGCCTGGCGGTCGATCACGTCGGTCATCATGCACAGGAGGCTTCGCTTGCGGTTCTTGAGGCCCAGGAACCGGCAGGCCGCACCGTAATCGGATTCGACCATTCGCGGTTGCAAGCGATACAGGGCGCGGGCGACCCGCTCGATCCCCTTGAGGCCGCTGACCGGCGGCAGGTAGCTCTCGATCCGATCGCTGAACGCGACCATGCTGAACTGGTCCCGCTGCCGCAGGGCGATGAAGGCGAGCATGAGCGTCGCGTTGACGAGATAGTCCACCCGGCTGAGGCCCCCGAACTCGCCGGCGGTGGCCCGGCCGACGTCGATGGCGACCAGGATGCTCTGCTGCCGCTCCGGCTCGAAGTTCTTGACGATCAGATCGGCCCGCCGGGCGGTCACTTTCCACTCGATCCGCGAGAGTTCGTCGCCCTGGACGTACTTGCGGAGGCTCTCGAACTCGAAGCCCTGCCCGATGCTTCGCAGCCGGGCAAGGCCCTGTTCGTAGCTCGATCCGCGGCGGGCGAGCAACTCCGTCCGCCGGACGTTCATCAGGTTGGGGAAGACCTGGATTTGCGTGGGCAAGTCCACGGTGAACTGGCGGTACAAAAGGCCCAGAGCAGGCAGTACCCGCACGAAGACCCGGCCGAGCTGGAACTCGCCTCGCTGACGGGCGGTCAGGCGAAAGTCCAGCATGGCGATTCCCCCATGGCCGATCACGGCTCGGGCTCGATCCGGCGAGATCTCGATCTCCTCGGGGCCGTCCTGCGCGATCTGGATCTCCATTCGCCGCCGGGTGCGGTTCTCCACCGTCACGCTCAGGGCGGTCGGGTATCCCACCGACACCCGCTCGGAGACATTGCGGGTCACGAGCATATGCGTTCGACGGGGAAGCAGCAGGGCGTCCAGGCCCGTACAGAGGGCCAGAATCATCAGGTACAGAACGCCGATCGCGGCGGCGCCCTCGAACAGCGCGCCGGCCAGGAACAGCGGCGCAGCCGCCATCACCAGGATGATCAATCGCGGGGACGGGAGCATTCGTTACCTCGGCACCTCCGCGTGGAGCAGGACTTCCTTGACACAGTCGTCGGGGCTGAGGCCTTCGACCTCCGCCTCCGGCAGCAGGAGGATCCGATGCCGCAGCACGGCCGGGGCGATCGCCTTGACGTCGTCGGGGCTCACGAAGTCCCGGCCGGCCAGCAGGGCCTGGGCCTTGGCCGCCAGCAGGAGGCAGACGCCGGCCCGCGGGCTGGCCCCCAGCGTCACCTGGGGACGGTTTCGCGTGGATCGGATGACCCGCGTGATGTAGCCGCGGACCATCTGCTCGACATGGATCTTGCGGGTCGCCTCGCGCAGTTCCGCGAGCTTTCGCACGTCGAGGAGCCGTTCGAGGTGCGCGCCGGCCAGGTCCGCCGAGTCGAACCCGGCCTCCACGTGGTCCAGGATCTTGGCCTCGGCCGCCTCGTCCGGGTAGTCGATCACGATCTTGAGCATGAACCGGTCGACCTGCGCCTCCGGCAGGGGGTAGGTCCCCTCGAACTCGACCGGATTCTGCGTCGCGAACACCGTGAAGACGGGCGACAGGTCGTACGGCTTGCCGTCCACCGTGGCCCGCCGCTCCTGCATCGCTTCGAGCAGGGCCGACTGCGTCTTGGCCGGGGCGCGGTTGATCTCGTCGGCCAGGACCACGTCGCTGAAGACTGGGCCGGGCCGGAAGTCGAACTGCCGGGCCGAGGCGTCGAAGACGTTGACGCCGACGATGTCGGAGGGCATCAGGTCCGGCGTGAACTGGATCCGCTTGAACGAGGTCCCCGTCACGTGGGCCAGCGCGCGGCCGAGCAGGGTCTTGCCCGTGCCGGGAACGCCTTCGAGCAGGACGTGCCCGCCGGCCAGGAGGGCGACCACCGCGTCCGAGACGACCGCGTCCTGCCCGACCAGGACCTTGCCCAGCTCCGCGACGATTCTGCGGGCGAGCTCATTTGCCGTTGCCAAGTCCATCCAAAGCCTCCTTTTCGATCTGTGCGAGCCGCGACAAGGCGGCGGTGAGCTGACGTTGGGACACGGCCGGCCGGGCCAGGAGCCCGTCGCAGTCGTCGAGCGTCCGTTGAATCTCCTCGGCGCGGGCGCGGCCCCGACGAGCCAGTTCCTGCGCCAGAAGCCGATTGGCCGCCGTGGGGGTGATGCCGGTCCGGCCGGCCGCCCGCTGGCGGAACCAGTTGTAGATCAGGCGAAGTGTCAATTTGTGCGCGCCCGCGGCGCGGTAGGTCGCTCCGACCGCGCAAACGTATTCCATTTTCGAGCGTCGGCGTCGCTGGCCGGCCAGATCCCGGCGTGGGCCGAATCGGCGGCCCTTGTAGAGCAGCAGCAGGATCCCGGCGGCCGTCAGGGTCAGGACGGACCAGCCGGTGCTGGTGGTCAGGAGCAGGCTGGCGAGCAGGCGAAAGCCCTGGCTGCCGTCGCCGAAGCCGAAGTGATACTCGTCGAACAGGACCCTGCGGCCCGACGCGCCGCTGCGTGCGTACGACACGAGGTTGACCGCCAGGACGCTGTTGTCGCGTGAACCGAGATGCTCGTTGGCCAGGAACGAGCTGTCGGACAGGAGGATCAGGCGTCCGAGCCTCATGCGGTGCTCCGCGATCCGCACGCCGTGGGCGTCCTCGAACAGCGGCTCAACCGTCTTTCGCGTCGTCCGTTCGTCGGGCACTTTGAGGGCCAAGACATCGTTGGTCTCCAGCGAGACCTCCTCCACGTCCTTCGACAGCGGCAGCGTCCTCGTTGAACCCGAGTCGGCGTGCGAGGAGCGGTCCACGTACACCAGATCGGCCGCCGCCGGGGCCAGATCCTTCACAATCTCCATATCCGCCGAGGTGATCAGCGTGCCGCCTCGCTCGATCCATGCGCCCAGCTCCACGATCTCGCCTGTGTTCAGGGCGATGCGAGGCTCGATCAGGAACACGACCGCTACATCGTCGAGCTGGCCGGCCAGCAGCATCCGGTGCGACCGCTCGACGGGGATCTCCAGCCGGTCGAAGAGTTCGTAGCAGGCCAGCATGCCGTCGATGTTGGTCGAGCGAGTCGTACGCAGGCCGGGCTGGCCCGACCGATCCTCGCGCACCAGGCCGCTCCAGACCATCGCCAGCAGCGCCAGGCTGCTGACGACGGCCAGGACCAGGAGGATCTTGTACTCGGATCTATGGCTTGGGGACGACATCGCTGACAATCCGCTCCGCCAGGGAGTTCATCGTTTCATAGGTTTGCCTGGGAACCTCCAGCCCGCCGTAAATGCTCCGCTCGAACGTGGCGACGAACTCGGCGAACTGCGGCCGGCCGGGCGTCTGGCCGGGATACTCTCGCAGATACTCGCCGTTGGTCTTGCTTGCGTGGAATCGGACCACGCGCGAGGCTTCGAGCCGTCGGAGCAAGGCCAGCAGCAGAACGCCCGCGGCGTCGCGATAGGAGCCTCGCTGGGCCAGTTCCCGCGACCTGCCCCAAAGCTGTTCGAACGACATGCGTTCGTACAGCTTCGAGCCGTCGCGTCCGGCCGCGGCCCCTTGGCTCTTCGGCCGACGGGCGAACATCCAGATCGTCCAGACGAAATGCGCGAAGATCGCCAGCAGGGTCAGGACGCACCAGACGGTGACCGCCCAGAAGAGGAACGTCGCGATCCCCCGGGGCAGGTGGATATTGATTCGATTCCACCGCTTGAGCTTCTCCGCCAGCCATTGGCGCAGCGTCATGTGCGGCGAGAACTGCGGATCGCTGAGGATCTGCTGCGTATGGTCTTTGATTGTCTTGGCGTCCGGCCGTTCGTACTGCGTCGAGCGATCGGCCGACGCAGCCTTGGCAGAGGCGGCAATGGCCAGCGTCGCCCCAACCGCCAGAAGCAACAACGATCTCTGAAGCCGGGCCGGCACAGTTCTACTCCGGCTTGGCGCCCATGCTTTGAGAAAGCATTTGCAGATCGAAGCCCTCTTTGCGGATCCGCAGGTCGTAGTAGAGCAGGACGCCCGCGGCGGCCCCGATGGGCATCGCCAGGATTTGTGCGATCACTCCGGCCAATTCGATGAAGAACTTCCCCACCATGGAATCCCCGCCGAACACGATTGCCGGAATGGAGCCGACTACGATCCCCACGGGAATCGAAACGACTATGGTGATGAGCAGGACCAGGAGACTGACCGCGAAGACCTTGCCCAGGTTGCCGCTGGTCAGGGCCTTGCTTCGTGACATGGCGGCGGTGATGCCCTGGTTCTCCACCACGATCGACGGTGTGGTCACGAAGAGCCAGAGGGCGAAGATGACGCCCGGCACCACCAGCAGCATGAATCCCAGGCCGACAATCAGGCCGGTCAGGATGCTGGCGCCGATGAGGGGCAGGAACTTGGGCATCGCGGCGCGAAACGTCTGTTCGACCGTGGTCTCATTGCCAAGATATGAGTCCGAGACGCTTCGGGTCAGGGCGCCCTGGCACAGGGCGTTTCCGACCATGGTCGTCATCGCCGAGAAGAAGAGCGCGCCTGCTCTCGCGAAGAGCGATCCCGCCTCCGTCGGGTCCGGCACGCCTCGATCGAACATCCCTCTCCACAACAGCGAGATCAGCGCGATCGGCACCTCGATGACCGCGACGATTGTGATGAACCGCACGAAGTTGCGTTTGTAGAGAGTGAAGGCTTTGTCCAGTATCCCGCTGACCGACATCGGTTCGAACTGCGTGGCGTCCATCGTCATTCTCCCGGTTGGTAGATGAACGGGCCTCACATCCCGCTGATTTGGTCAACATACCACGGGACACGGGGTTCGCCAAGTCAAAATCGCCCGGGGGCGGGGCGGCAAGGCGGGCGTACGCTCAACCTGCCTTGACCAGTTGGGGCAGGCGGCCGGCCAGGCCGATGCGGTCGTCCTGGACGATCAGCACGCCGGAGACGTCCCGAATGGCCATGATCCGCTCCAGGGCCGGATCGATGTCCTCCGGCGTGCGGACGAGGTTGGCCGCCTGGGTGGCGGCCGCA
>JAAYVJ010000523.1 GCA_012517265.1 Planctomycetota bacterium
CGAGAAGAAGATCGAATTCGCCGGCCCCGAGTGGTTCGACGCCGTGCGTCACGCCGCCTCGGAGGCCAAGCGGCTGGGCCTGGAGCTGGCGATCTTCAGCTCCGCCGGCTGGAGCGAGACCGGAGGGCCCTGGGTCAAGCCTGAGCAGGCGATGAAGAAGCTCGTCTGGAGCGAGACAACAGCATGGGGTCCGCGGCGATTCGCCGACAAGCTGCCGCAGCCCCCATCCAGCAATGGCTCGTTCCAGAACCTCGACGCCGGCGGCCGAGGTCCCCAGCGGGACCCCACGTTCTATGGGGACAGCGCGGTCGTCGCGTTTCGCACGCCCGCGTTCGAAACGGACATGATGTCCCTCAGTCCCAGGATCACAACCAGCGACGCGAACGCCGACACAGCCCCCCTCTTCGACGGCAACTGGAACTCGGCGGCCACGATCCTCGCCCCCGCCGGGGGCGGAGCCGCCTGGCTGCAAATCGAGTTCGCCGAGCCGTTCTGCGCCCGTGCAATCACGCTCGGCACCGGCCGAGGCATTCCCGTCGGCCGGGTCCTGGCGGGCGACGACTCCGACCATCTTGAGACGCTCGTGACTTTGCCCGGCGCGCAGCTCTACCGCCAGGGCCGGATCCGGACCTTCTCGCTGCGTGGGACCCCTGCGAGGATCTACCGCATCGAGATGACCGCCGAGCCCCTGGGCCCAGGCCCGACGATGAGCCAGCAGCCCACGAAACCGGCCGCACAGTATTCGCTCACCGAGGTGCGCCTGCACGGCGGCGCCCGCGTGCACAGATGGGAAGAGAAGGCGGGTTTCAGCCACCTGTTCGAGTATGAGACCGTGCCGACTCCCGACGTGCCGGCCGATGTCGCGATTGCCCAATCCGATGTGATCGACCTGACCTCGAAGATGGCCCCCGACGGCGCTCTCGAGTGGGACGTGCCGGCGGGCAAGTGGACCATCCTGCGCATGGGCTATTCGTTGACCGGCGCCAAGAACCGCCCCGCCCCGCCGTCGGGGTCGGGCTACGAAGCCGACAAGCTCAGTCCCAGACACATGGAGGCCTACTATCACGGCTACTTCGATCCTCTGGCCCAGGCGCTGGGGCCCCTGTTCGGCGGCAGCCTTCAGTACGTGATGATGGATAGCTGGGAGGCGGGATACCAGAACTGGACCGACGACATGATCGCCCAATTCCAGAGCCGCCGCGGCTACGATCCGCGACCCTGCCTGCCCATCCTGACCGGCCGCGTGGTGGGATCGGCCGAGCTGAGCGACCGCTTCCTGTGGGACTTCCGCCGGACGCTGGCCGACATGTGGGCGGATTGTCACTACGGCGTCATGGCGAACCTGCTGGCCAAACACGGGGTGGGGATCTACGCCGAGGCCGCAGGCGTCTCGCTCGAAATCCCCGAAGACTCCCTGCTGAACAAGAGCAAAGTGGCGATCCCGATGGGCGAGTTCTGGGTGCGGGCGTTGCACCCCGAGCTGATGTACTACCAGGACATCCGCGGCGCGGCCTCCGCGTCCCACGCATACGGCAAGACGCTCGTGGCCGCGGAGTCCTTCACCGGCGGGGGATATGAGACTCCCAGCACGCTGAAGAACGTCGCGGACTACTGGTTTGCGCAAGGCGTCAATCGCCTCGTCCTGCACACCTCGGCCCATCAGCCCCTCGACACCAAGCCCGGCAACGCGATGGTCGGCACGCACATCCACCGCAATATCACATGGGCCGAGCAGGCGGGGCCCTTTATGACCTACCTGGCCCGCAACTCGTTCATGCTGCAACAGGGTCTGTTCGTCGCCGATCTGGCGTACCTTCTGAATGAAGGCGCGCCCTCGACCATGCCGATCTGGGGCGCGGGGTTGACGCCCAAGCCGCCGGAGGGCTACGACTTCGACTACGTCAACGCCGACGTGCTGTTGAATCGAATGTCGGTCGACTCCCAAGGCCGGCTGACGCTGCCCGACGGCATGAGCTACCGCGTACTGGTGCTGCCGCAGACGGACAAGATGCGGCCGGAACTGCTCCGCAAGATCCGCGATCTCGTCGCAGGCGGCGGCGCCGTCGTGGGCCCCAGGCCGACGCGTTCGCCGAGCCTCGCGGGTTTTCCCGACTCCGACCGTCAGGTGCAGACGCTGGCCGCGGAACTCTGGGGCGACCTTGACGGCGTCAGTCGCACGATCCGCTGCTTCGGGAAGGGCCGGGTCGTCTGGGGTCTGCCCCTGGAAGAGGTCCTGGCCTCGTTGAGCATCGCGAAGGATTTCGAGTACGGCAGAGGGCTGGACGCGGATCTCGCGTGGATTCATCGTCGTACGCAGGACATCGACATCTATTACGTCGCGAACCTCACGGACGCCGCGCAAAGCGTCCGGGCCCGGTTCCGAGTCGCCGGTCGGGAGGCCGAGATCTGGCATCCCGACACGGGGGACGTCGAGCCGGCTTCGTACCGCATCGAAGAGAATCGCACGGTAGTCCCCCTGGACTTGTCGCCGCGAGAGAGCGCGTTCGTGGTCTTTCGACGGGCCGCTTCCTCGCCGAGCCGCACGCTGCCGCAGAGGCACAGTATCACGCTGGCGACGATAGATGGGC
>JAAYVJ010000524.1 GCA_012517265.1 Planctomycetota bacterium
CGCGGGCCCCAACTCCTGTTCGTAGTCGATCCACACCGCGTCGTTCATATACGCGCGGGCGTACTCGTAGGTCATCCAGCCCTCGCGGCCGTTGTTGTTGGAGTTGCGGAAGAGGAACGCGCCGCCGCCGGGCTGCGAGGCATCGTCGCGATAGCCGACGAGCAGCACGCTGTGACCGTCGAAGACCCCCTCCGGCGGCCTCATCTCCAGGACATCGTCCTTCCACTCGGCCTTCTTCGGCCAGCGGAAGCCGCCGCAGACGGGCCACTGCTGATTGAGCACCCGCTTGATCGCGACGAACTCCGCGTCGGACAACCCGATGTTGGGGTCCCATGGCTTGATCCAGTGCAGGCGCAGACCGATCTCCCGCAATTGGCTCGCATGGTCTTTCGCCGTCTCGCCGGGCGTCCTTGCGGCGTCGAACTTCTCCTGATAGGGCATGTCCTCCTCGGGACACACGCCGTGAACCGCGAAGCCCGTCCAGGCGTCCGAGAAGAAGCTGCCGTCGTCGCTGTCGTGGGCGGCCTGGTTCGACGCCCAGTTGAGGAACTCGACGCTCAGCCTGGGCGTATGGCCCGTCTTGCTCGCGACCGCGTACTCCAGGGCCCCTGCGACCGTGAAGACCGAGCAGGTGTTTCGCTTGCCCTGGACCCGCTGGACCAGGCCCCACTTGGCGAAGGCCGGTCGCAGATCGACGCTGTCGGCCGGCGGGCCGCCCCGCACGCCGGCGGGAGCATTGGACGCGAGAGAAAAGCAAGCCGCGAGGGCAAAAGCGACAGATGCTCGATACTTCGGACGGAGCGACGCAATCAACATGGAGAGTTCCTCGATTCCGTATTGTCCCTGAGATCCTGTGATCGTCACACGACGGATGGCTATTCTGCCCGAGCGACGCGGACGCTGCAAACCATTTCTGCCGAGCACGCCGTTCGTAGTGACGCCGCAAGGCGTTATCTCCTCCAGTCTTGAGGACAAGAGGGAGGATATGCCCTTGCGGGCACACTACAAACGGGGCACGCCGCGTTACGAGGTTGTCAGTCCCCCTGCCTGTCCGCTACAATGCCCAACGTATCCATCGGCCCGGAGCGTCTGGGAATTGTCGCCTTACCTGGAAGGGAATAACGATGAGCCATCGATTGCAGATCCGTTCGAGCCGCTTTGTCATCGCGTTGCTGACGTTGTGCGTGGTCCCCGCGACATGCCTGGCCGCGGAGGATTTCGTCCCCGGGATTCAGGAACTGTATCGCCTGGACCGCCTGCCGACGCTCAGAGAGTCCGTCAAGGTCGCCTCCATCTCCAGCTACGACCGGACCGGCGGCAACAACGACGGCTTCGGCGGCGAGTATTCGTTCGTGCGCAAAGAGCCCGGCGGGCTCGTCCTGGCGGACCTGGAGGGCCCCGGCGTCATCTACCGCGTCTGGACGCCCACGCCGACCGACGACACGCTGGAGTTCTACTTCGACGGCGAGTCCGAGCCGCGAATCAGCGTGAAGTATCGCGACCTGTTCCTGGGCGTGCATCCGGCGTTGCCTCGTCCCCTCGTCGGCTTCGGGGCCGGCGGCTTCTACAGCTACGTCCCTCTGCCCTATGAGAAATCCTGCAAGGTCTTCATCCGAGCCGAGCGGACCCAGTTCTATCAGATCAACTTCGCGACGTATCCGAAGGGAACGGCGATCAGGAGCTTCACGACCGAGACAACCGCCGAACAGCGCAAGAACATCGAGAAGGCGAAGGAACTGTTCAGTTCGGCAGGCAAGGACGTCAGTGCTTACGTCGCTCCCGAGGGCGGCAGGATCGAGACCATCAAGACCAAGCTGACCCTGGAGCCGGGCAAGGCCTCCGCGATCTTTAGCGTGGACCGGCCGGGCCGGATTGTCGGGATCCGCCTGTCCCCCGCCGACGCGCTGGCCGGCAAGAAGCGAGATGTCGTCTTGCGGGCCTTCTGGGACGGCGACGCCCAACCCGCGATCGCAAGCCCGGCGGGCGACTTCTTCGGTTACGCCTGGGGCGAACCCGCGGTCAAATCGCTCCTGTTCGGCACGTCCGACGGCGTGGACTACTGCTATTTCCCGATGCCGTTCGACAAGTCGGCACGCGTCGAGTTGTACGCCGAACCGGGACTGGATCGAAGCGTCTCGCTGACGGCCGAGGTGCTGTTCGTCCCTGTGCCCCGCCGGGACAACGAAGGCAAATTCTACGCCCTTTGGCGGCGAGAGAACCCGACGACCCAAGGCAAGCCCTTCACCTTCGTCGAGACCCAGGGACGCGGGCATCTGGTCGGCGTCATTCAGCAGTCGCAGGGCCTCGAATCCGGCAACACGTATTTCTTCGAGGGCGACGACCAGACCACGATCGACGGCGAACTCGTCATCCACGGCACCGGCTCCGAGGACTTCTACAACGGCGGCTGGTACGACGTCGCCGGCCGATGGGAGACGCGGCGGTCCTTCCCCTTGAGCGGCTGCATCGACTACAAGAAGCACCTAGGCCGGACCGGGGCGTACCGGCTCTTCCTGGGTGACGCCTACGCCTATCGCAAGAGCCTCCTGCAGACCATCGAGCACGCCCCGACCGGCAACGACCTGCTGAACGACTATTGCGGCGTGACGTTCCTGTACTCCCAGGACCGGCCTACTTGCGACCTCTCTTTGCCCCGTGCTGAGCAGCGGGCGGTCGTCGATCTCAAGCGGATCGTCTTCGCCGCGTGGTGGAACATCCCGATCCACGCCTATTCGTACCAGAACGCCTCGCTGGTCAAAGGAGGCGAGAAGATCGACGATCAGAACGTCCAGTTCCTTTCGCTCCAGACTCGCGGCGGGGACACCTTCGGGCACCACTTCGTCAGCTTCGCGTGCGAACTGCCGGCGGCGGGCAGGTACAAGATCGCCGTGGATGCGGTCAAAGGCCCGGCCCAGGGACAGGTGCAACTCTCCGTGGACGAGGCGCCCATGGGCCCGATGGTGGACTTCTACGCCGAGAAGCGGCAGCGAGTCGCAGGCGTCCAGATGGGAACGCTGGATCTGGTCGAGGGGACGAACAACCTGCTGTTCAAGATCATGGGCCACAACGAGAAGTCCCAGGGTCAGGCGTTCGACGTGATCAACGTCATTTGCGAAAAAGTGGATTGAGGGCGATATGAATCGACGCGAGTTTCTCTCGGCAAGCGGAGCGGCCCTCTGGGGCGTCGCAAGAGCCCTTGGGGAAGAGGCAAATACAGGAATCCGCTGGCAGCGGCGCAGCGACTCCAGACTGTTCCAGGGAGTCGCCGTGGACGGTCGGCCCTTGGTTCTTCCCGACGAAGGCGTCGGCCTGTTCGACGGCTTCTGCCGGACGATCGAAGACGGCAAACTCGGCCGGGAGATCGTGTTCGGCGGCGACCGGCCGAGCGGCGAGTGCGGGCCGGTCGCGATTTCGCTGGAGCACCGACTGCTATCGTTCACCGGCGGGAAGGAGGACCTCCTGGAGGCGACGCTGACCCTGAGGTCCCGCGCCGACCGGCCGTGCGAGGTCTTCTGCGGATTCCTCACCGGCGCGCGCCCCAGCCCGGACGCAGGCGATCAGCAGGTGTACGTGCCGATCTCCGCATCGGGCTTGCGTGATCCGGCGGACGACAAGAGACGCCGGATGAAGGACTGCCGCCAGGCGGTCGGCTCCGAAGGCTTCCTATGTCACTACCTCGAACCGCAGGCGAGCGATCCCCGGCAATCGACGACCCGCGCCTCGCTGCTGGCGCCGGTCGTGGACGTCTTCGCCGACGGCGGCCCCTGCCATATCGCGTTGTTCTCCTCTTCGACGGAGCCGGTCCTGTTCCAGGCCTTGCAGGGCCCCTCTTCGAAGGCGTGGAGAGTGGCCCGGCGGGTGCGACTCGAACCCAACGAAACCCATGTCTTCACCGCCTGGCTGCTGCTGCACCAGGGCGATGCCACGGAAGCATGGAAGGCGTTCCACCGGTTCGGCCACAAGGAGGACTTCCCAGACATCGTGTGGCCCCACGATGTCCGCGTCCACTACTACGACTTCCTCTCCGCGGCCACGGCCGACGGCCCTCGCGGCGGCGGATACGACCTCGACCTGAAGCACTTCGGCGAATTCCACGTGGGCATGGCGACGCAACACGGCTACTACCTCTCCTACGGCGACTTCATCCACCCCGACCGCAAGGAGTGGAAGGCGATGCCCACCGACGCGGCCGGCGCTGTCCCCATGACCATTGAGAAGATCAAGGCCCGCGTCGACGCGACGCGCAAGGCCGGCGTGCACCCGGCGATCTACATGCACTACACGATCCTCGACGAAGGATCGCCCCTGTTCGAATCGATGAGAGACTCGATCCTGGTGGACGCCAACGGCACCCCGACCCCGTTCGGCTGGGAAGGGCCGGACGTCATCAAGAAGACATGGCGGATGTCGCCCGCCTCCCCCCAGTGGCGGGACCATCTGGTTCAGCAGGCCCGGTGGATCATGGAACTGTTCAACCCCGACGCCATCGTCCTGGACGAGACCTTCACCGCGTTGGGTTACGATCACCACAAGACCCACGGCGGGCCGCTGTCGGTGGGCGGCATCGAACTGATGCGGCAACTCCGCGCCACCGTGCGATCCTTCGGCCCGGACAAGGCCCTCTTCGCCAGCGACTGCTCGATGGGCAATCTTTGCCTCTGGGGCGACGGCGAGGCGGGCGACCACTGCTACGACCGCCTGCTCGGCCACGAACTCTATCGCAAGCCGCCGATCCGATACATGGCGGCCCTGGGCGAAAAGGCGTGGCTGCCCTGCGCGTGGTTGTTCAAATCGCTCTGGCCGGCTCAGGTGGACCTGGCCCGCAAAGTCGCAGCCGCGGTCGGCGTCACCAACGGCTGGGGCGACAACCTCGGCCTGGCGCGCCTGCCTCAGGACGCCAGACAGCAGATGCTCAAGGACATCGAGATGCTGGTCCGAAGCTGAGCCGGCAACCGGCGGACACACACACGGATTCCGACGCTTCGCGTCGGGAGTTTTCCGCTTTGGGCCTCCAGCACAGAAGGGGCGTTGCACGCCCCTGCAACACGTCCGGTCCCGCAAGCGAACGCTTCGTTCGCGTGCCAGCCGGAGGCCGCAATGCGATAAACCCACCCTGCACGACCGCTTCGGACGTGCCGCTCTCCGGCGGCGCCGAGGATCTCCACAGTTCCGTGAAGAACCAGATTCTTGTCACCCCTAACTTCTTCACACACAGTGACTTACCGTCCCCCCCA
This sequence comes from Planctomycetota bacterium, assembly GCA_012517265.1. Lineage (GTDB taxonomy): Bacteria > Planctomycetota > Phycisphaerae > Sedimentisphaerales > Anaerobacaceae > PLanc-01. The sequence continues at coordinate 5,235 of JAAYVJ010000524.1, forward strand.
CACACACATCGACGGGCGACCGCGAGATTGCGGAGGATTGGATGCATCCCCCCTGCTCCCTTTTCGATATACTCATGAGCATGGCACAGGGAAGGCGAACAAGGGCGTCGGGTGCAGGCGGCGTTGACCCAGATGCTCTGGCAATGACCTGCGGGCAGCTCTTCGCCCCTTGGGAGATCGCTGGGCCTGAGCCCGCGTTCCACATGCGCTGTGGACTGAATACGTTCATTTGCAGCCGGAAATTCGTCGGCCCGCGTGCGTCCCCAGGGACTCGGACACCTCGGCCGCCACGGCATTCTTTCTGCGTCCGATAAACTCCTGACCAGAAAAGGGTTGCGGAGATTGGCAAAGACGCCCCATCCCCGGAATCCCCGCCCGGCTGGACCGAAATCCACGAATTCGTCGCAAAAAATTGTTTGACAGAATCGCGAAGTCTGCTAGAATTCGGAGTTTCTAACTAACGCAAATGAAGAGAGTACGCTTATGAAATGCTTTATGGCCAGGAATGATCAGGTGGAGCACAAGTGGCTGCTGGTGGATGCCGACGGGGCCGTTCTCGGTCGCATGGCCACCAAGCTGGCCATGATCCTGATGGGGAAGAACAAGCCGACGTACACGCCGCACGTGGACATGGGCGATTTCGTCGTGGTGGTCAACGCCGAGAAGATCCGGCTCACCGGCAACAAGGCCCAGGTGAAGACCTACGAGTCGTACTCGGGCTATCCCGGCGGACACAAGTACACCAGCTTCGCCAAGATGATGGAACGCAAGCCTGAGAGGATCCTCGAGCTGGCGGTTCGCAGGATGCTGCCCAAAACCCAGATGGGTCGCAAGGCCCTGTCCAAGCTCAAGATCTACAGCGGTCCTGAGCATGAGCATCAGGCCCAGCAGCCTCAGAAAGTGCAACTTTTCTAAGTGTGGAATTGAAGAGCCATGACAGAGATCAAAGCTGAGAATACGACGGTCGAACAGAAGCAGGCCCCTGCCGAACCCAAAGTGGTCATCGGCCCCGGCAACGCCAGCAAGGCGAAGTTCGGCTACTGGTGGGGCACCGGCCGGCGAAAGACCTCGGTCGCCCGCGTGCGGATTCGGCCGGGCACCGGCAAGCTCCTGATCAACAAGAAGGATCTCGAAACCTACTTCACAAAGGATCAGGACCGCAAGGCGGTCGTGGCTCCTTTGAAGGCCGTGCACGGCGAGAAGGCCTTCGACGTGTTCGTCAACGTCAAGGGCGGCGGCACGACCGGCCAGGCCGGTGCGGCCTTGCTCGGCGTGGCCAGGGCCCTCAAGACCTACGATGAGAACTACCTGCCCGCGTTGAGGGACAACGGGCTGCTGACCCGCGACCCGAGAATGGTCGAGAGGAAGAAGCCGGGTCAGGCGGGCGCCAGGCGGAGATTCCAGTTCTCCAAGCGTTAATCCGACGCAATATCAACGGGATGCCACAGCCGCCGCGAGACACTCGTTGCGGCTGTTTTTTTTAGCAATCCGGCAAAGGCTGGGAAAGGAAGCCACAGAGGGCACAGAGGCCACAGGGCAGAAGGACGTGGAAAGGGGAAGAAGGGAGACTGCCGGCCTCCCTGCATTCTTCCCCTCTGTTTTTCTCTGTGATCTCTGTGCTCTCTGTGGCCAGAGCCCCTTCTTGGCTTTCGTGCGGGTGGTTTTTCGGGTATGTCGTGTCCCCTCCACCGGCCCTTGTGGCGGCCGGCGGCTGACGGCCCTGTGTGGACAGGCGACGCTGCACGACTGGTTAGGACGGCGAATGGGACGTTCGCCCTGCTTGAGGAACAGCTATGGTACGAGTTGCGATCATTGGCGCCAGCGGATACACCGGCGCGGAGTCTATTCGAATCCTTCTGCGGCACAGCGAAGCGAAGCTGACCTACCTGACGGCCCTGCCGGAAGAGTGCGGCCCGGCCGAAGAGATCTTCCCGGAGTTTCGCGGGCGGTGCACCCTGCCGATCGAGCCGCTGAACCTGGAGAAGCTCTCCGAGATGGCGGACGTCGCCCTGTGCTGCCTGCCACACAAGGTCTCCATGCAGTTCGTCCCTGAGCTGCTCCGCGCGGGCGTCAAGGTCGTCGACTTCAGCGCCGACTACCGGATCAAGGACGTGACGGTCTACGAGAAGTACTACAGCGTGGTGCATACCGACGCCGTGCACCTGGACGAGGCGGTGTACGGCCTGCCCGAGCTGTTCCGCGAGAAGATTCAGAAGGCCCGGCTGATCGCCAATCCCGGCTGCTTCCCGACCGGCGCGACGCTGGCCCTGGCCCCCCTGCTCAAGGCCGGGCTGATCGATCCGGCCTCCGTCATCGTCAACTCCGTCACCGGCGCATCGGGCGCCGGCAAGACCCCGTCGGTCAAGTTCCACTTCCCCAACATGAACGAGAACATCTTCGCCTACGGGATCGGCGTCCACCGGCACATGCCCGAGATGGAGCAGATCGCGGGCGAGGTGGCGGGCACGCCGGTGCAGATCCTCTTCCAGCCCCACGTCGGACCGTTCGACCGCGGCATCCTCTCGACAGTCTACAGCCAGCCCAAGCCGGGCGTGAAGGCCGAGCAGCTTCTGCCGCTCTACAACGACTTCTACAAGAACGAGCCGTTCGTCCAGATCCGCAAGACCGCCCCGGCGGTGAAGGACGTCTGCGGGACGAACTACTGCCACATCTTCCCGACCCTGGTCAAGGGGCGGATCGTCGTCTTCTCCGTGATCGACAACCTCACCAAGGGCGCGTCCGGCCAGGCGATCCAGAACATGAACATCCTCTTCGGCCTGCGGGAGACCATGGGCCTGGACTGATTTGCTTGAATGACTCGTCCCGTTCAACAGACGGCACGTATACGCGGAGTTTTGAGTTTATCGCTTTTGGCCTCCAGCATAATTGTGGTAAAATCCCCATGCCGTCACGGGGGATAGGGCAACGCAGGAGTGCGACCTGAGCACCGCGGCGGCGCCATACGGCATGGGGGTTGGCGTCTTGCGAGATGCCGACCCCTTTGACCATGCTGGTGGCCTCAAAGCGGCAAACTCCCGCCTCGACAGAGGCGGCTCGCCCGGCCTGGATCTCTCAGAGGCAAATTGAGGATTATGGACAAGATCGACGAAATCTGCCGCAAGCGAAAGCTGGCTCACCAGAAGCTCCTGGCCGCGGATTCGAAGGTCTATCGGGCCTTCCTGAACATGGAATCCGCGGCCTACGCGGACGGCGCGTTGGCCAAGAAGCACAAGGAGCTGATCGCGGTCGGCATCTCGGTCGTGATGGACTGCGAGTCGTGCATGCAGTGGCACATCGATCAGGCGGCCAGGGCGGGCGCAAACCGGCAGGAGGTTCTGGAGGCGGTCGAGGTCGGGATCGAGATGGGCGGCGGGCGAGCCACCGTCTCGGCCCGGTTCGCCCTGGACGTGATGGAGAAGGTCTTCGGGACTTGAAACCATGGACAGCGGCGCCATCAGAATCGCAACGTGCCAATTCGCGGTCGGCGAGTCGATCCCGCAGAACTCCCGGGCCATTCAGCATTTCCTCAAGAAGGCCCGCAAGAAGAACGCCGCGATCGTGCACTTCTCCGAGTGCGCCCTGAGCGGATACGTCGGCGCGGACTTCCCCTCCTTCCAGGACTACGACTGGGCCCTGCTCCGCGAAGAGACCCAGAGGATCATGGCCCTGGCGGGCGAACTGGGCCTGTGGGTCGTCCTGGGCAGTTCGCACCCGCTGACGGAGCCGCACTGGCCGCACAACAGCCTCTACCTCATCAGCCCCGAAGGCAAAATCGCGGACCGCTACGACAAGCGGTTCTGCACGCCGGGCGACCTGGACCACTTCACGCCGGGCAATCGGTTCGTCACGTTCACGATCAACGACGTGACGTGCGCCCTGCTGATCTGCTTCGATCTGCGGTTCCCCGAGTTGTACCGCGAACTGTACAAGCTGGGCGTGCAATGCGTCTTTCAGTCGTTCTACAACGCCCGGCAGCGAGGCCCCAGCGTCCACTCGCACATCATGCGGCAGACGATGCAGGCCCACGCCGCGACGAACCACATGTGGATCAGCATGACCAACTCGTGCGGCTACTACTCGCCCTACCCGTCCTGCTTCATCCAGCCCGACGGCGTGATCGCCGCGCAGTTGAGGTCCAATCGCCCGGGCATGATGGTCAACACGGCGGACCCGGGCCGCGAGTTCTACGACCCGATGGCGGGCTTCCGCGAACTGGCGATCGCCGGCAGACTCACCAACGGCCCGGGAGAGATCGATGATCCGCGATCCAGAGACACGTCTTCACTGTGAAGGTCGCCATCGCAGGCGGTAGAAGTCCTTCCTCCGCTGCGGATTCCGGATTACAATAGGAATAAGCCGTCTGGTGAGTCAAGTAGGGAATAGACGCCATGATGATGAATACGCCCGAGTTTCAAGAGTTCAATCGCCGACTCGATGTAGAAGAGAGGCTCTCTCACGAGGAATCGTTGAGGATCTACGATGCCCTCCATGAGGAGGCGCAGGCGCTGGGCGCGATCAGTTCGGAGAACATCTGGGACGGTTTCGAAATCGATTTGCGCATCGCCAGTGCGATGAAAGGACTGAAACGTGCTCGCGAAGCTGATCAGGCGGATCGCTGAGACGCTGGACCAGGCGAAGATCCCGTATATGATCATCGGCGGTCAGGCGGTGCTCCTCTATGGACGACCTCGTCTGACGCGCGACATCGACATAACCCTCGGCATCGACACGAACGAGTTCGCGAAGTTGTCGGAGGTTTGCAGAAGGCTCGAACTGCGAATTTTGCCGGAATCACCATCGGACTTTGTGCAACGAACGAGGGTGCTGCCTGCCGAAGAACCGCAATCGAGAATTCGCATGGACTTCATCTTCTCGTTCAGCGAATACGAAAGACAGGCAATCGACAGAGCAAAGCGAATCACGATGGATGCCTATCCCGTGCGATTCGCGTCTTGTGAAGACATCCTCATTCACAAGATGGTTGCGGGCCGCGCCGTTGACATTGAGGATGTGCGTCATCTGCTGGCAAAGAACCGGGAACAACTGGATCTCACCTACCTTAGACGGTGGCTTTCGGAATTCGGCGCCATTCCCGAGCATGAACAGATCGTGGAGAGCTTCGAGCGTCTCCTGGAAGAATGATGCGATTGGAGAGAACACGGATGAGTAATCAGAGCGTCACCGCCCCGCGCGGATTTCTGGCGGCGGGGTTGGCCTCGGGCGTGAAGGTGTCGGGCAAACGGGATTTGGGGCTGCTGGTCTGCCCGACGGGCGCCGTCGCGGCGGCCATGTTCACGACGAACAGGATCGCCTCGGCGGCCGTGCAGGTCAGCCGCGAGCACATCGAGACACGAAAGACCTATGCCGTCGTGGTCAATTCCGGCAACGCCAACGCCTGCACCGGCAAGAAGGGCATGGCCAACGCCCGCGCGATGTGCGCTCGGACCGCCGGGCACCTGGGGGTCGAGCCGCAGGAGGTTCTGGTCGCCTCCACCGGGATCATCGGGCACCAGTTGCCCATGGACAAGGTGACCGCCGGCATCGACCAGGCGGCCCCCCTGCTCTCGGACACCGCCCAGGCCGGGCTGGACTTCGCCCACGCGATCATGACCACCGACACCCGGTGCAAGCAGGCGTACCGCGAGGTCAAGCTGGGCCGGGCGACGGCGAGAATTGCCGGCACGGTCAAGGGCGCCGGCATGATCGGGCCCAATATGGCGACCACTTTGCTCTTCATCACGACCGACGCCGCCATCAGCAAGTCTTCGCTGGGCAAAGCCCTGTCCGAAGCGATCGGCGGCTCGCTCAACCGGCTCACCGTCGACGGCCACCAGAGCACCAACGACACGGCGATCCTCCTGGCCTCCGGCCTGGCCGGAAATGACCGCATTACCGGACCGTCCTCGAATTACCGCAAGTTCCTGGCCGCACTGACCGACCTGTGCACCGACCTCGTCCACCAGATGGCCCTGGACGCCGAGGGAGCGACGCGGATGTTCCAGGTCGTCGTCAAGGGGGCCGCGTCGAAAGCGGAAGCCACCAAGGCCGCCCGGGCGGTGGCGGACTACCCCCTGTTCAAGTGCGCCGTGCACGGCGGGGACCCGAACTGGGGCCGGATCATCTGCGCGGTGGGCTCTTCCGGCGTGAAGCTCGACCCGGACAAGGTCTCGTGCAAGCTCGACGGCCTGTTCGTCTTCCGCAACGGGGCCCCCACCGACTTCAGCGTGAAGGAGGCGTCCAAGATCATCTCCCAGCGGCAGTTCGTCATCACCGTGGACCTGGGCGCCGGCCGGCACAGCGACTTCTACTACGGCTGCGACCTCAGCGCCGAGTACGTCCGAATAAACGCGGACTATCACACGTGAGAACGAAAGCCGCGGTCCCGATTTCTTCCCGGATTCTCCGGAAATGACTTGAAATGCGGTTCGCTTTCGCTACACTGGCGAGGTTCTCGAATCTCGTTTACCGGGGACAAACTATATAGTTTTCGAAAGGAGCTTAGAGTGAGTGCGTTGAAAAAGTTGTTGGGGGTGTCGGTGCCGGTTCTGGCCCTCAGTGCGGCGGCACACGCCGCCGAGGCGGCTGCCGGGCCTATCAACCCTGAAACGGCGTCAGGAACAACGCTGTTCTGGTGGATCGCACCTATTTCGGCGCTGTGCGCTCTGGGGTTCGCCTTCTACTTCTACAAGAAGATGATCCAAGCCCCGGCAGGCACGGACAAGATGATCGAGATCGCACAGTACGTGCGGGAAGGCGCCTACGCCTATCTGTTCCGCCAGTACAGCGTGGTGGCCCTGGTGTTTGCGGTCCTGGTTGCCCTCTTCGCATTCCTGGCGTACAAGGGCATTCAGAACCCGTTCGTCCCGGTGGCCTTCCTCACAGGCGGCATCTTCAGCGGCCTGTGCGGCTTCCTGGGCATGAAGACGGCGACCGCCGCTTCGTCCCGAACCGCCCAGGGCGCCAGCAAGAGCCTCAACAGCGGCCTGCAGGTCGCCTTCCGGTCGGGCGCCGTCATGGGCCTGGTCGTGGTCGGCTTCGGTCTGCTGGACATCTCGATCTGGTACCTGATCCTCGACAAGGTCGTGTATACGACCGAACACATGAGAGACGGCTTGGAGCTGTTCGGCCTGACGCTCGTTCATAAGGGCATGGACCCGCAGCGAATGCTCGTCGAAATCACCACGACAATGATCACGTTCGGCATGGGCGCCTCGACGCAGGCCCTGTTCGCCCGCGTCGGCGGCGGCATCTACACCAAGGCCGCGGACGTCGGCGCCGACCTCGTCGGCAAAGTCGAAGCCGGCATTCCCGAGGACGATCCCCGCAACCCGGCGACCATCGCGGACAACGTCGGCGACAACGTCGGCGACGTGGCCGGCATGGGCGCCGACCTGTACGAGAGCTACTGCGGCTCGATCCTCTCGACCGCGGCTCTGGGCGCCGCCCTTCCGCTGGCCGCCGTCCAGGCGAGCGGCATGGATCCGTTGAAGGCCGTGCTGGCCCCCATGATCGTGGCGGGCATCGGCATCATCCTGTCGATCGCCGGCATGTTCATGGTCCGCTGCAAAGAGGACGCCAGCCAGAAGAACCTGCTTCGCGCGTTGCTGTTGGGAACCCTCGGCAGTTCCGTGCTGATCCTGGTGGTGCTCGCCGGCCTGGCGATGACCGACTGGATCAGTTGGGGCATCTTCGGCTCGGTCGTCTCCGGCCTCGTCGCCGGCGTGCTGATCGGCCAGTTCACCGAGTACTACACGTCTGACGAATACAAGCCGACCAAGGGCATCGCCAACCAGGCGAGAATGGGCCCGGCGACGACGATCATCGACGGCTTCGCCAACGGCATGTACTCCGCGGGTCTGCCGGTCGTCACCATCGTGATCGGCATCCTCTGCGCCTACGGCTTCGCCGGCGGCTTCTCCAACGTCGCCATGGGCCTCTACGGCATCGGCTTCGCCGCGGTCGGCATGCTCTCCACGCTGGGCATCACCCTGGCGACCGACGCCTACGGCCCGATCGCCGACAACGCCGGCGGCAACGCCGAGATGGCGGGTCTGGATCCCGAGGTCCGCAAGAGGACCGACGCCCTCGACGCCCTGGGCAACACCACGGCGGCGACGGGCAAGGGCTTCGCCATCGGCTCGGCCGCTCTGACCGCCATGGCCCTGCTGGCCGCCTACATCGAAGAGATCCGGATCTGGATCGGAAGACTGGCCAACGAAAGCGCCGACGGCATCTACAAGATCGGCGAGGTCATCTTCGCAGCCAAGGACGGCGTCGCCGGGGCGATCAACGCCCAGACCGCCACGATGGCCGATTTCGTCCGGGCCTACGATCTGACGATCATGAATCCCAAGCTGATCGGCGGCCTGTTCATCGGCGGCATGATGGCGTTCGTCTTCTGCGCCATGACGATGAAGGCCGTCGGCCGGGCCGCGGGCGCGATGGTCGAGGAAGTGCGTCGGCAGTTCAAGAACATCCCGGGCATCATGGAAGGCAAGGGCAAGCCGGACTATGCCCGCTGCGTGTCGATTTCCACCAAGGGCGCTCAGCGTGAGATGATCCTGCCCTCCCTCCTGGCGATCATCGTGCCCGTCGTGGTCGGCTTGTTCATGGGCGTCTCGGGCGTCATGGGCCTTCTGGCCGGCGGCCTGAGCACGGGCTTCGTGCTGGCCATCACGCTCAACAACGCCGGCGGCGCCTGGGACAACGCCAAGAAGTACATCGAGAAGGGCGCCCACGGCGGCAAGAAGCTGCCCGACGGCAGCAAGAACCCGGTGCACCAGGCTGCGGTCATCGGCGACACGGTCGGCGATCCGTTCAAGGACACCTCCGGCCCCAGCCTGAACATTCTCATCAAGCTGATGACGATGGTCAGCGTGGTCTTCTCCGGCGTGATCGTCAAGCTCGCGCCGCAGATCAGCGCCTGGCTGCATCTTGGCAATCAGTGATGGCGGTTTGAACCAGGCGGCAATTGACGCCGTCCGGTTCTCCCGGTACTCTAAAAGGGGTGGTCCGTGTGGGACCACCCCTTTTCCATTGCCGCGGCGCGGCGAAAAGAAAGGAAGCCACAGAGGAACACAGAGAAGAGCGAACAAGTTCGGTGTTTGAAGCGTGAAGTCCGAAGTCAGATGCGCCTGCACCTTTTCGAATCAACCATCATATGTCCCGTTCTCTGCGGTTCAGTAAACATCGTCCATAGTGAGGTAAAACGCTTGGCGAGAAGAAAGCCAAATAAGAAGGCGAAGGAATTCGCGATCGCCGCGGCGAGGATCGCCCAGGAGCGGCATTGCACCGACATCGTGGTGTTGGACTTGAGGGGCCTGTCCCCCGCGGCGGACTACTTCGTGATCGCCACCGGCACCAGCGAACGACAGATGCGAACCGTCGCGGACGAGTGCTCCGAGGCGGGCCGCGACCAGGGCATGACCCGATTCGGACGCGCCGGTTACGAGCAGGGCCGATGGATTCTGCTGGACTTCGTCGACGTGGTCATCCACCTGTTCGACTCCGAATACCGCAGCTTCTACGAGCTCGACGTGCTCTGGGGAGACGCGGAGAAAGTCAAGTTTGAGAAAGAGAAGTTGGCCGCAGAGGGCACAGAGATCACAGAGTAGAGAGGGGAGAGGAGAAATCAGTTGGCATGGCCGATGAGCTGACTGAACGAATCATTGGAGCAGCGATGGAGGTCCACAAGGCGCTGGGTCCTGGGCTTCTGGAGTCCATCTACGAAGAGGCTCTGTGCTATGAGCTGCAATTGCAGGGCATTGCCTACGAGCGTCAGGTCGCTGCCGACATTATCTACAAGGACCATGTGATCAAGGGGCAGAGACTCGACCTGCTTGTGGAGAAGGAAGTCGTTGTCGAGATCAAGTCCGTGAGCAAGACGCCCGACGTCGTGATCTCGCAGACCATCTCTTATTTGAAGGCCACGAACCTGAAACGTGGATTGATTATCAATTTCGGCGAGAGACGTTTGATCGATGGCGTCAAACGAGTCTCTGTTTGATTGTTGTTTGTAGCCACAGAGA
>JAAYVJ010000071.1 GCA_012517265.1 Planctomycetota bacterium
GTCTGGCAGGCCAACGTGAACCCGATCCGATACTCGACCTCATCGATGAGATCGCCTGCGGCGTTGCACAGGGCGATCCGTTCGCCGTCGTTGTCGAGTCGGCCCTCATACGGGCCGAACACGTAGGCGGGGTTCAGAGGCAGGCGGCCCGAGTTCCACTTGGCGTACATGTGGTCCAGCGACTCGGTGACGACAAGGTATCCGTCGGCGGGCAGAATCGTGCCGGCGGGGAACGTGTACGAAAGTCCGGCGTCGAAGTACCAGCCGGACAGATCGGCCGCTTCGCCGCCGCGATTGTACAGCTCGACGAATTCCACCAACTCCGTCTCATCGTCGGGGTTACAGTGGATCTCGTTGATCATGATGCCTCGCCGAGCGGGGGAGGGGCCCTGCGACCACGCGGTCGACGATCCGGCCGACAGCGCGATCGCTGCCACGAAAAGAAACGCTCTGCCGCAGTGGGAAAGAGGATTTCGAAGTGTCCGCGGCAGAGTTCGAGCAGCGCCGTGACACGAGACTTGCTTCTCGCTCATAACTCCGTCAATCCGAAGAACACCCTCACAATACGACTCCGACGCCGGGGGCGCCCCGATTCGTCCTGTGCGCCGCGAGGTCCGGCAAGCGGCCGACCCTGTCCGCGAACAGGGTCATTGTTCCAGTTCCGGCAAGGAGATGCCACAGGCCGTGTGTGGATCCTCGGCCCGGTAGCAGATCATGTGCCGGAGGGCGGGGTCGCGTCGCCCGACGGTGCGCCGCTGGCGACCGGCTGAACGGCCTGCGCCTTTTCGCCATGTTCCAGGGCGGCCATCACGACGGAAATGAGATCCTCGTTCTTCTCCCATGGTTTCGTGACGTAGCGGAAGATCTCTCCCTCGTTGATGGCGGTCAGGAGCGTTGTGATCTGGGTATAGCCGGATAGGACAACGCGCACGATATGCGGGTACTTGTCCTTCACCTCCCGCAGCAGTTGCAGGCCTGTCATCTCCGGCATACGCATGTCGGTCACGACCACGTGCACCTCCTGGCTCTCGAGCAGCTTCAGTGCTGCCGCACCGCTCTCGGCGAAGATCGCCTTGAACGGCTTTCGATGCACGATTCGCTCGATCGTCTTGAGGATGCGATCCTCATCGTCAACAAACAGCACAGTCTTCTCGTTCATGTTCTTGTCCTTGTTCAGCGTCCGTGGAGGGTTTTCCGTGGATCGGGAGCGCGAAGGTGAAGGTCGCTCCCTTGCCCAATTCGCTCTCGACCGACAGCCGTCCGCCGTGCTGACGGACGATGATGTCGTACGAGATGTGCAGCCCGAGCCCGGTGCCCTGGCCGACGGGTTTCGTCGTGAAGAACGGATCGAAGATCTTCGTAAGATTTTCCTGCGGGATCCCGGGGCCGTCGTCGGCGATCGTGCAGACGACGTGGTCTCCGTCCTGGAACGTCCGAATCACGATGTGTCCCATGTCCTCACGATCCTGTTCGGCGATGGCCTGGGCCGCGTTGACCAGGATGTTCAGAATCACCTGATTGATCTCGCCGGCATTGCATGGGATGTCGGGGATGTCGCCCAGCTCGGTGGTCACCTGGGCCCTGTGGGCCAGCTCGTTGTGCGCGATGCCCAGGGTGGACTGGATTCCTTCGTTCAGACTGGACATCGCCATGTGCTCGGCCTGGTCGATCCGGGAGAAGGAGCGGAGGTTGCGGACGATGTGGAGCACGCGGTCCATTCCCTCCTGGGAGTCGTCGAGCAGGCCCTGGATGTCGACGCAGATGTGATCGATGTCCAGGCTGTCGCGGGCCTCCTGGATCCGAGAGGCATGCTCCTGGCACTGAGGGGCGCCCGTCGCCGCCAATTCCTTGAAATGCTGATCGTAGGCCTTGAGCATTTCGGTGAGGTTGGCGACGTAGTCCCGGAGCATGTGGGAATTGCCGACCACGTAGGCCATGGGATTGTTGATCTCGTGCGCGATCCCGGCCGCCAGTTGCCCGATGGAAGCCATCTTCTCGCTCTGGATGAGGAACGCCTGGGCCTCCCGGAGCTGGCGA
>JAAYVJ010000525.1 GCA_012517265.1 Planctomycetota bacterium
CTGCGCCGGGTCGAATCGGCGTTGCTCAAGTACACGTCCCTGACGCCCGACGACGTGGTCTGCACGACGCCGGAGCGGCTGGCCGATCTGATGGGCCCCTGGGTCAAGGTGGTGGGGTTCAGCTCCAGCGACCCGCTGGGCAAGGGCATGAGCAACACGACCACCGCCAACTTCTGCAAAGGCGAGCTCTACACGCAATACTGGACGCGGAAGACCCTGGAACAACTCTCGGCGTTCCAACGCAAGTACGGCTTTCGCATCGTGCTCGGCGGGGCCGGGGCCTGGCAGTGGCTCATGCACAAGGACAGGAGGCCTGATGTCGATATCGACCTGGTTTATCAGGGGTACTTCGAGTCGGCCGGGCCGGAGGTGTTCGCGGATCTTCTGAGCGGCCGGTCGCGCGGAGACAGCGTCGTTGCGTCCGACATCGGCGCCTCGCGAATCCAGCCGATCCGGTCGCCCTCGCTGCTGGGGGTCATCGAGCTGTCGCGCGGCTGCGGCCGGGGCTGCCAGTTCTGCGCGATGGCCCGCCAGGGAATGGCGCACCTGGACGAGGAAACGATCCTCGCGGATCTCCAGACCAACGTCGCGGGCGGACTGAAGGCGGTCGTCAGCGGCAGCGAGGACTTCTTCCGGTACGGCGCCAAAGGGCTCAAGCCCGACTTCGAGAAGCTCCGCAGCCTGCTGCTTCGCATGCGGGAAATCCAAGGCCTCTCGTTCATGCAGATCGACCACGCGAACATCACGTCGGTTCTGCAGCTCGACGACGAGCAGCTCAAGGAGATCAAGCGGCTCCTGACCTGGGAGCAGCCGAGCGACTATCTCTGGGTGAACATGGGGGCCGAGAGCGCCAACGGGCACTTGGTTGCGGCCAACAGTCCTGGTAAAATAGCTCCGTTCGATCCCCAGGATTGGGGCCGGATGATCCGCGACGCGGCGGACCGCATGAATCGCTGCGGGTTCTTCCCTGTGATGAGCCTCGTGCTGGGCTTGCCGGGCGAAACGCCGGCCGACGTCGCGGCGACCCTGGAACTGGTGAAGGACTTGCGGCAGAAACGCGCGGTGGTGTTCCCCGTGTTCTACGAGCCCCTGACGGCCGACGAGATCGCGGCCGACAGGCGGTTCAGCCTGGCGACGATGACGCCGGAGCACCTGGAGCTGTATCGAACGTGCTACGAGATCAACTTCAGGATGGTCCCGCGGCTGTTCTGGGACAACCAGCGGGCCGGCGGCGTCCCGTGGATCAAGCGGGCCGTCATGCAGACGATGGGCCGAGGGGAGGTCCTGACCTGGCGTCGGGCCTTCAAGAAGCTGGGCAGGCAATTGATGAAGGACGATGGATCATTGATGATCGCAAAAGAAGCCCTTGCCTCCGCCAATAATCCCTAGTCAATCATCCAGTGTCGATGTGATCGAGGAGACGTATGCCGGACAACCGTGTGACGGCCAGGCCTCAGCGGCCGCCCCAGGACAACGTTCCGCAGAGCAGACACGCTCGCGAGACGCTGCTGGAGGCGATCCGCGCCTACGTGGGGCGGGAGCGGCTGGTGCCGCCCCTGGGTTTGGGGGAGTTGCGAGCCCACACGGATGCGGTGCTCCGGGAAGCCGGGATGGAGTCCAAGTATGCGGACTTCGCGGCGGTCCTTGTCAACAACGAGGCGTGGCGCGGGACGGTGGCGGCCATTCCCTACGAGAAGCGGCTCCTCCTGCTGCCCAAGTGCCTCCGGGACGCCAAGGATTGCCCCGCGAGCTTCGACGACATCGGCCTGCTGTGCGAGCACTGCGGGCGGTGCGCGATCGACGACCTCAAGAGCCAGGCCGAGCAGCTCGGATACGCGGTCCTGGTCGCGGAGGGCTCGCCGGTCGTGATGTCGCTCATCGAGGCCGGACGGATCGAAGCGGTGATCGGGGCTAGTTGCCTGTCCGTCCTGGAGCGGGTGTTCCCCTACATGGAGGCCGGCGCCGTCCCGGGGATCGCGATCCCTCTGCTCCGCGACGGTTGCGCCAATACGAGCGTGGATCTCGAATGGCTCTGGGAGGCGATCTACGAGACGAAGGAGGACCAGACGCAGCGGTTCAATCTCGATACGCTGCATCGGCGGGTGAACGAGTGGTTTTCGCGGGAGGCTCTGGCCGAGGCGATCGCGCCGCACGCCGGCCCGACGGAGCAGGTGGCCCTGGACTGGATGGCCAGGGCCGGGAAGCGATGGCGGCCGTTCCTGGCGGTCTGCGCCTACAGCGCCCTGTCCGGCGACCACTCCCTGACGCGAGAGGCGGATCTTCGCAAGGTCGCCATCGCGGTCGAATGTTTCCACAAGGCCTCGCTGGTCCACGACGACATCGAGGACGGCGATTCCGAACGGTACGGCAAACGGACGCTGCATGCCGAGCACGGAGTCCCCATCGCGCTGAATGTGGGCGATCTGCTGTTGGGCGAGGGGTACAGACTCCTGGCGGAGGTGGATGTGCCCGACGGGCAGAAGGTCCGGCTGCTCCGCGCCGCGGCCCAGGGCCATCGAAGCCTGTGCCTGGGGCAGGGCAGCGAACTGGCCTGGATGCGGTCGCCCAGATCGCTGCCGGTCGCGGAGGTGCTCGACATCTTTC
>JAAYVJ010000072.1 GCA_012517265.1 Planctomycetota bacterium
CATTCTACCGGATGGTCGCGATGGTCGCAACGAAGGTTTGAAATCTTCTTCTCCCCGCCCTGGGGACGCCAGACGCCCCGGGACGCGAAAGGCACGGGGGTCCCGCTGGCAGCCCCGTTCCTTCCTTCTTCCCTTCCTGCCTTCTATCTTATCTCGGCGGCATCATTTTTTCGACGTGGTCCCATTGCAGGCCGCCGATGACCGCCTGGGCGATGTTGGTCAGGTGGTCCCCCGTCTTCTCGACGTTGTCCACCAGGTCGATGAAGATCAGGCCCGCCTCGGGGGTGCAGACCCCGTCCCGCATCCGCTGCACATGGCTGCGACGGAAATCGATCTGCATCTGATTGAGGTTGCGTTCGCAGGGCAGCGCCCGCTTGGCCGTCTCCGGGTCGTCCTTGTCCAGAGCCTCGATGACGTAGTCGAACATCGCGTCGATTTCCCTGCTGAGCTGGCCCACTTCGGCCATCGCGGATTCGGTGAAGGTCAGTTTCTGCTCGATCTTGCGGATCGCGATCTCCACCACGTTCTCCGCGTGGTCCCCGATCCGCTCCAGGTCGTTGACCGTGTGCAGCAGGACCGGCAGCGCGACCGCGACCTCTTCGGACAACTGCCGGCGGGACAGCTCCGTCAGGTAGCTCGTGATCTCGTACTGCTGCGTGTCGGTGAACGACTCGGCCACCTGGGCCGATTCGAGCCTTCGTTTCTCGTCGCCGATCAGGCCGGCCACCGCGTCGGTGAATCCCGCCCTGGCGGTTTGCGCCATGCGAACGATCTCCCGTCGGGCCTGTTCCAACGCGATTTCCGGCGTGCTGAGCAGGTGCCGTTCGAGGACCACCGCCTGGGCGCCCGCCTCGTGAGGCCGCACCGGCACCAGCTTGAGCACCGTCTTCTCCAGCACGCCCGCCAGCGGCAGGAAGATGATCGAGTTGACCACGTTGAACGTCGTGTGCGCGATCGCGATGCTGGCCGCGATCGTCCCCTGCGAGAGCGCCCAGGGCGTCAGGAAATCCACCAGGGCGCTGTACCAGCCCAGCATGACGCAGGGCAGCGCGATCACCGTGCCCAGAACGTTGAACATCGAATGCGCCCAGGCGGTTCGCCTGGCGGTGCGATTGGCCTGCAGGGCCGCAAGCTGCGCCGTGATCGTCGTGCCGATGTTGGCGCCGAGCACGAACGGAATGCACATGTCCAGCGCCACCTGCCAGTTGGTCCCGAACGCGCCGCCCATCGCCAGAAGCTGCACGATCGCGATGGAGGCGGAACTGCTCTGAACCAGCATGGTGATGCCCCATCCGACCAGGACCGCAAACAGGGGATGGCTGCCGTACCGGACGAACATCTCCTGAACGCCCGTGCTCTTCTCCAGCGGCTCGAAGGCGTCCTTGAGGTACTCGATTCCCAGGAAGAGCAGGCCGAAGCCCAGCAGGATGGTGCCGACGCTCTTGAGCCACCGCCGGCGGCCGCCCACCTGGAGCAGGAAGCCCAGCCCGATCGCCGGCAGAGCGTAGATCTCGATCTTGAAGCCGCCGAACCCGGCGACCGACACCAGCCACGCCGTGGCGGTCGTGCCCACGTTGCTGCCGATGATGACGCCGATGGACTGCTTGAGGGTGAGCAGCCCGGCGTTGACCAGGCCGATGACGATGACCGTCGTAGCGGAGCTCGACTGGATGAATGCGGTGACCAGGGCCCCGACCACGAAGCCGATGTAAGTGTTCTTCGTCATGGATTCCAGGACGGTCCGGAGCTTTCGCCCGGCCACCTGCTTCAATCCATCCGACATCAGGAGCATTCCGAACAGAAACAGCCCCAGGCCCCCGATCACGCCGAGAATCATGCCACGGATCATCCAGGCTCTCCAACCATATAACAAAGAAACTCGCGGCCTTGTCGTCGCTTTGCGCGATTGCCGGGACCGCTGGGGGGTATTCTACCGGACGGTTCCCCCCGATGCAATCGGGGTCTTGCACTTCTGCGTGCCTGGCCCGCCTGCGGCGTTCCAAGCAAAGAATCTGCGAAAATTCCCGCTTTTTTGAACTACGGGGTTCAAATGGGTGTATACTACTCTAGGAGTCAGGAAGTCTTTCAATCAAGGGCGTGCTTGCGGTGGACCGAGCCGTGCGGGCTTCCACAGGCCACTTTCGCAAGGTTCCGGATGATCCGAGGCACCCCTTGATTATCGTCCCCCTGGAGCAAGGCAGACGAAAACGTCTATTTCAACGACAGAATACGACACTGTAGTACGAAAACAACAGCCTTCCCAGGCATTGACGGATCCCCGGCAGGCAGATAGGATCACAGTCGTTGCGAATCCTCGCAGGCGAAAGGAGCAGCCATGGAGCCGATGTCCGATTCGATGGGGGTGGGCCTGATCGTTCTGGGGATCATCCTCGCGGTGTTCTTCGCGGTTCTGATCACGGTGATCCCGTTCTGGAAGATCTGCGAGAAGGCGGGCTTCCCCGGCGCCCTGTCCCTGCTGATGCTCGTCCCATTCGGCAACCTCGTCCTGCCGTTCTACCTGGCCTTCGTAGAATGGCCCGCCCTCAGACAAACCCAACCCACCCCGCCTCAGTCGTCCTGAACCAGTTCGCGACCTCAGCCCTGTTCATGACGGTGGTCCGGCCCCGCCGGGTCGGCGGACGATCCAGCGGCCGCCGTAGAGGCGGTTGAAGTGCCTTCGCATGGACTCGGCGCAGGCCAGGAGGTAGTCGGGGTCGGACTGCCTGGACGTCGGATAGGCGTAGACCGGCCTGCGGAGGCCCGCCATGTGCGGCTTGCCCTTGGGCGCTTCGAGGCATTCGAGAAAGACGTTCGTCTCCGGGTCGCGCGCGGCGCGACGACCGTCCCCCGTCGAGCGAACCAGGGCGCGGGCCTTCTCCAGGAAGCGTCCCAGCACGGGTCGTCGCGCGTTGACCGTCAGCTCGGCAAAGCAGGCCTCCGCTGCCTTTCGCGCCAGGTTGTAGTCGAGATTCGCCAGAGCGTTCAGCCAGGCGCGGACCTCCGCGTCCGCCGGAGTCCACTGAGGCCACAGCCCTTTCACCTCCCTGTCGATGAACTGCGACTGCTCCGAACGGTTCATAGCGTCCCCTCCTGTTCCATGCGAGCGATCTGGTCGTGGAGACTCTCCGCGGGCGTCGCGTGACATCGACCCATCTCCAGCTCCAGGCGGTCGAAGTGCTTTCGCAGCGACGCCGGGCTCAGGATATTGGCGGACCAGAAGGGGTCCGTGCGGCACCAGCGGATCACCGCCTCGATCCGTTCGGGCGTCCGGCCGTCCAGGCGAAGCAGCCTGTCCATGTCCCTCGCCCATCGCTCCAGGCTCGGCCTGCGAAAGTCGGGCTTGCTCTCCAAGATCGATCCGAGAAGGACCTCCCCGAGTCGCCACGCGTCCGCGTGGGCATCCTTCTTTTCGTTCTTCTCATTCTTCTCATTCTTGTTAGTTGTCATTCGTTTGTCATCCGGTTGTCGCTCGTTTGTCACCGGCTTGTCGCCTTCTGAATCATTGATGTCGTAAACTCTGTGATCCAGAAGCGTTGCGATCGTGCCCCGGCTTGTCGGTCTGAAGGCGACCAGTCCCCAGCGACCGAGGTGCTTCATCGCCGTGCGGTACTGGGAATGAGTCAAGCCGCACTTCTTGTAGTCGCCGATGAGGGCCTGGCCTCTCTTGAGATTGTGAATGTTGAACTCGTCGGTCCGACGGGCGCGCAGCGCGATCACCGTCAGGAGCGTGAAGGCGTTCGGGTCGTTGAGCAGCTCCAGCGTCTCGGGGCTGCGGTTGAGCTTGATGAAACCGTGGTTCATGACTGAATCTCCGTGGAATTGCAGGGGTTTGGGTCGCTTCAGTGCGTTGTTGCGGAAAATCGGATCTTGACAATGTCGCGTATGATGGTGTAGAATTGCAGGCGACTTGGAAGGATGAGGTTTCACCACGCCGGGCCTGACCGCCAGTCGGCCTGACGCAGTTCGTTGTCTCGCTTCGAATCGGATCTGTGTTTGTCCGGCCCAGGGGCTCGGGCAGCCAAAGCAACGTGCCAGGGGGAAGGAGAAGAAGCTATGAGCGAACACAGGATCGGAATCGTCGTGTTCTTGTGGTGCATCCTGGGGAGCCTCGTCGGCGGCATTGCGGCCGCGGCGCCGGTGCTCGACCAGGAATCGCCTGCGTTGGGTGAGAGCTTTCCGGCGGACTACACAGGCGTCTACTGGCAACAGGGCGTGACCGCGGGGGTGGCCGGGCTGCTGACACGCGTCGATCTGTACATTGCCCAGCCGGGCGATTTCTGGGATCTGAACATCTGGCGGGGCACACCGTGGCAGAACCGCCCTGCCGATTTCTACCTGCACGCGACGCTGTGGGACGTGCCGGCGGGCTGGTTGTCCCTGGATGTCTCAGCGGGTGGATTGCTGTTCGACGTGGGCGATCAATTCACGATCGGCGTGGCCGGCATCGCGGGCGGCGACGAGTTCAAGGGCCCCTGGCTGGGAGGCAGCCATGTCGTGTCGGGTGGAGCCTACGCAGGCGGCACGCTGTGGTGGGACGACTTCTACCATGGGGGCGAACCCTATGGCGGCGGCAACGGAGACTATGACTTCGCCTTCCGCACCTATATGGACCCTGG
>JAAYVJ010000526.1 GCA_012517265.1 Planctomycetota bacterium
GAGGCCCCTGTCCCCCAGGGAATTGACGCGATACGTGAAGTTCAAGGGCGCCCCACCCAAGGCGGTGCACGAGGGCAGAAGATCCCAAAGGACTTCCCCGAAGGCTACAATCGTCTTGTCCATGACCCAATGGCATCCCCGACGACACGATAGGATTTCGCCCGCATCCCTAGCCCGTGGACGCGCGGCGGCTCAGCCCAACTCGATGTCAGGATACATGGCGACGGTCGGGGACGCAATCGCTTTGCGTAATCTCCTCGACGCGACATCTCGAATGAGCGAACCGGCGGATCCCCCGAGCGTATGACACTATTGAAATACTTATGGCCCGGTGCCGGGATGTCGCGACTTGGAGTAGGCACGGAGTAATTTTCACCGCCAAATTAGGGGAAAAGTGTTTGCCTGCCGCGACGCCCGGGACTAGAATGACACTAGGCTAATCTCAATCCATAATGATATCTTAGAGAAAGGAGTCTGGAGATGGCCAGAAATCAGTTGAAGGGTTCATGGACCAAAGACGACGTCAAGGAGCTCAAGAAACTCTTTCCGAACCGCCCGACGGCGGAGGTAGCGGCTGAGCTCGGGCGGCCCACGGAGGCGGTCAAGAAGAAGGCCTCCAGAATGGGACTTCGGAAGTCCAGAAAATACATGAAGGGACTGGGCCGGACGTGATCGCCCGATCGCGTCTGCCCGTCCTGCGACGCCTCGCCAGACAGCCTGGACGAGAGAGTCATTGACGCACCGGCCGACAGTCGTTCCGCCGGCCATGAAATTTTCTGACGGCGGGGCTGCGCGGAGTGAGGATGGTTTTTTCCGCGAGGCATTGTCTCCGCCGACCGCAGAGTCGGGACCCCGGTGGGACGACACTGTCTCGACGGCCGCCAGCCAATACGAATCCGCGCGAGCCCCTCCTGGCTGTTTGGGGATGGTGTCGGCAGTCTATCCCTCTTTTCGCCCGCCAGGCAATTCCCTTGACAGCCTCGCCCACCCCCGATATCCTCACGGCATTGACCTTGCCCAGATTATTCCTGTTTTCTACTAGGTTTGGGAGGCAACATTGAGAGTTCTTTCGGGCATTCAGCCGTCAGGCCGGCTGCATATCGGCAATTACTTCGGGGCCATGCGGCAACACCTGCAGTTGCAGGCGCAGCACGAGTCGTTCTATTTCATCGCGGACTATCACGCGCTGACGAGCAGTCCGGCTCCGGACGCCATCGCCCAGCGAACCGTCGACGTGACGCTGGACTACTTGGCGTTGGGTTTGGACACAGAAAAGACGGTGTTCTGGCGACAGTCCGACATGCCCGAGGTGACCGAACTGACTTGGCTCTTGTCATGCGTGACGCCCATGCACCTCCTGCAGAAGTGCGTCAGCTACAAAGACAAGATCGCTCAGGGCCTCGGCGCCAATCACGGACTGTTCGCCTACCCGGTCCTCCAGGCGGCCGATATCCTGATCTTCCAATCCAACCTCGTGCCGGTCGGGGCCGACCAGAAGCAGCACATCGAGGTGACCCGCGACATCGCAATGCGGTTCAACAACGCCTACGGCGAGGTCTTCACCCTGCCGGAGGACTACATCATCGAGTCGGTGGCCGTCGTCCCCGGCGTGGACGGCCGCAAGATGAGCAAGAGCTACGGCAACACGATCGAGATCTTCGAGCCCGAGAAGAGCATGAAGAACAAGATCATGCGGATCGTGACCGACTCGACGCCGGTCGAATCGCCGAAGGACCCCGAGAAGTGCAACATTTTCGCGATGCTCAAGCTGGTCGCTTCGCCCGAGGAACTGGCCCAGTGGGAACAGCGATACCGAAATGGCGGTATGGGTTATGGCGAGGTCAAGAAACGCTTGGCCGAACTGATGATCGACTATTTCAGGCCCTTCCGGCAGAAACGGACCGAACTTGAGCGCAACCCGGACGTGGTCGACGCCGTGCTCCGCAAGGGTGCCGAACGGGCGAGAGCCGCGGCGATCCCGACTCTCCTGAAGGCCCGACAGGCCGTGGGGCTGGGAGCCAAACGATGAAAGCGAAGGAAAAGCTCGTTACAGTTGCGAGGTACGAGGACTCCATGGAGGCCGACCTCGCCCGCCAGTTGCTCGAAGATGAGGGCATCAAGGCCGTCGTCCTCGGCCAGAACGTGGGCAACGTCTACTCCGGTGTGCCGGCCGTGATCGACATCGAGCTCCAAACGCTCGAGAGCCAGGCCGAAGATGCCCGCCAGATCCTGGCGGATGCCAAAACACAGGCCTCCGAGGAGGGCGAAGATCTTGAAGGCGAGGACTGGGACGACGACCCGGACGAAGACCAGGGGTAAGGTGACCATTGACTGATTACCGCGTCAATCTCGACATCTTCGCCGGCCCCCTCGATCTGCTGCTGTACTTGGTTCGCAAGGAAGAGGTGGATATCTACGATATCCCCATCGCCAAAATTACCGACCAGTACCTGCAGTACGTTGACATCCTCAAGCAGTTCGACATCGACTTGGCGGGCGACTTCCTGGTCATGGCCGCGACGCTGATGGAGATCAAGTCCGCCATGCTCCTGCCCAGAGAGGAGCCCGCGCAGGCCGGACAGGAGAACGCCAACGACCCGCGCGCCGAGCTGATCCGCCAGCTCCTGGAATACAAGCGATTCAAGGACGCCGCGAATCTGCTCGATGCTGCCGCCGAACGGCATCAGGAGCGGTTCGGCCGGCCGGCCAACCTCATCGACCGGCTGGTCCCCGACGCCGAGCCCGAGATCGACATGGATCAGGTGAGCGTCTGGGATCTGCTCGAGGCCTTTGACGCCATCTGCAAGGCCACCGGCGCCAGCTCCTACACCGGTCACATTCGCGACGACACCCCGATCGACCTGTACCAGATCGAGGTCCTGGACCGGCTCCAGTCGGAAGGGCCGCTGACTTTCGCACGGATCTTCGAGTCCCGCCCCAATCGCCTGGTGATGGTCGGGATCTTCCTGGCGGTTCTGGAACTGATCCGCGACAAACTCATCTGGGCCGAGCAGGACGAGTCGTCTTCGCAGATCTTCTTGCGCGCCCTTACCGAGGAACCTGCCGAGGAAGCCGTGCGGCGGGCGATCATGGCCGTCGACGAGGCCGAGGCCGAAACGGCGGAGACCCAGGCCCAGGAGCCTGAGCCGCAGACCGAACCACAGGCCGCGGCCACGCCTCCTATTCCCATCGTGGAAGTGCCGGCAAGATCCCGAACGCAGGCTGATTTCGAAGAGGAAGACCTCGAAGACGAGGATCTGGAGGAGTTCGACATGGGCGAGGAACTGGACCATAGCGAAATGGACGACGAAGCCCCGGCGGATGATGATCGAATTCTTGACGAACCCTGAACATGGAAAGGATGACCTCATGGCAGGCAACGTGATCGAACTGTCGGACGCGAGCTTCGACGAAATGGTGCACAACGCGACTGAGCCGGTCCTGGTGGACTTCTGGGCTCCGTGGTGCGGCCCCTGCAGAATGCTGGCGCCGATCATCGAACAGGTTGCGGAGGAGTTTGCGGGCAAAGCCAAGGTCTGCAAGCTCAACACGGACCAGGCCCGCGATACGGCGGTCGAGTTCGGCATCAGCGCGATCCCCACGCTGATTCTGTTCAAGGGCGGGCAGATTCAGAAGAAGTGGGTGGGCCTGACCAGCAAGAAGGACATCAGCGACAACATCAGCAAATTGCTCTAGAACCGCGACGGGGGGCGTCGGAGGTTGAATGTCTCATAGAATCGTGCGTAAACGGCAGATAGGCGAAGACGTCTTCTGGGCCGAGGTGGAGGCTCCCCTGATTGCGGCGGCCCGCAGGCCCGGTCAATTCATCATTCTGAGCATCGACAGCGACTACTCCGAGCGGATCCCTTTGACCATCGCAGGCGCCGACGCCGGCAAGGGCACCATCGAACTGATCTGGCAGCGTGTGGGCAAGACCACTGCGGAACTGGCGGCCCTGAACGAAGGCGACGAAATCGACAATATCGCCGGGCCGCTCGGCACCCCGACGCACATCGACCGCTTCGGCGTCGTCGTCTGCGTCGGCGGCGGCATCGGCAACGCCCCCCTGCTGCCGATCGCCATGGCCCTCAAGCAGATGGGCAACCGCGTGATCTCGATCCTCGGGGCCCGGGACAAGAGTCGGATGATCCTGGAAGATCGTTTCGCCGAAATCAGCGACGAACTGATCGTCTGCACCGACGATGGTTCCCACGGACGAAAAGCCCTCGTCACCGAGCCGCTCAAAGAGGTCTGCTCGCGGGACCCCACGCCCGACCACGCCTTCGTCATCGGACCCACGCCCATGATGAAGTTCTGCTGCGAGGCGACGCGCCCGTTCGGCGTGCCGACCCAGGTCTCGCTCAATACGATCATGATCGACGGGACCGGGATGTGCGGCGGCTGCCGCGTCGAGGTGGGCGGCAAGGCCAAGTTCGTCTGCGTGGACGGACCCGAGTTCGACGGTCATCAGGTCAACTTCGACCTGATGATCAAACGCCTCGGCGCGTACAAGAAGTTGGAGCAGCAGGCCTACGAGGACTACAAACAGCACAAGTGCCGCATCGGCCTGCACGGATAGGCAATGGCGGTAGAGTGGGCTCTGCCCCCCGTTTCCTCTGAGGAATCCCCAGTGACCCAGGAAGAACGAACGCAACTGTTGCAAGAATTGATGCCGAAACACAACGCCGGCGGGCTCAAGCCCAAGGAGCGGCTGGCCATCCCGCCGCAGGACATGCCCCAGCAGGACCCCGCCGTCCGCCGCCGCAACGTCAACGAGGTGGCCTTGGGGTATACGGAGGAACAGGCTCGAATCGAGGCCATGCGATGCCTCCAGTGCCGAAATGCCCCCTGCGTGGAGGGTTGCCCCGTCCGGATCAACATCCGCGACTTCGTCGGCGCAATCGCCAATGGCGAGTTCGACAAAGCTCTGGAGATCATCAAGCAGAACTCACTGCTTCCGGCGGTGTGCGGCCGCGTCTGCCCGCAGGAGGTCCAGTGCCAGGAGAAGTGCACGGTCGGCCTGAGCCTCAAGGACGTCGGCAAGGCTGTGTCCATCGGACGGCTCGAGCGGTTCGTCGCGGACCGGAACCGCAGCCAGGGGGTTGTTCCCGCAGTCGCCCCGGCGACGGGCAAGAAAGTCGCGATCATCGGCTCGGGTCCCGGAGGCATCGTCGCGGCGGCGGACACCCGCAGGGCCGGACACGACGTCACCGTCTTTGAGGCCTTCCACAAACCCGGCGGCGTGATGGTCTACGGAATCCCCGAGTTCCGGCTGCCCAAGGCCATCGTGCGGGACGAAATCGAGACGCTCCGGAAGATGGGCGTCAAGATCGTCACGAACTTCATCGTCGGCCGCACCCGGACGATCGAGCAGCTCATGAAGAAGGACGGCTTCGATGCCGTCTACATCGGCGTGGGGGCCGGCCTGCCCAGCTTCATGAACATCGAGGGCGAGTCGCTCATCGGCGTCTACAGCGCCAACGAGTACCTGACCCGGGCGAACCTGATGAAAGCCTACGACTTCGGCAAGGGCGCGGATACTCCGATCGCGGTCTCCAAGCGGGTGGCCGTCGTCGGAGGCGGCAACGTCGCGATGGACGCGGCTCGAACCGCGGTGCGGCTGGGGGCCGAGAAGGTCTACCTGATTTACCGCCGGACGGAGGCGGAAATGCCCGCGAGGGTCGAGGAGGTCCACCACGCCAAGGAGGAAGGAGTCGAGTTCCATCTGCTCCAGAACCCCAAGCGAATCCTCGGTGACGCTGCGGGCAACGTCACCGCCATCGAGTGCCTCCGATACGAGTTGGGCGAGCCGGACGCCTCCGGCCGCCGCCGACCCGTCGCAATCCAAGGCTCCGAGTTCCAGATGGAAGTCGACACGGTGATCATCGCCATCGGCAACCTGTCCAACCCGCTGATTCGCCAGACCACCCCGGGCCTGGAGTTCAACAAGTACGGCAACATCGTGGTCGACGACCACTGCCGGACCTCCATGCCAGGCGTCTTCGCCGGCGGCGACATCGTCCTGGGCGCCGCAACGGTGATCCTCGCCATGGGCCAGGGGCGAATCGCCGCCGCCGCGATCAACGAATACCTCGCGGGAAAACAAGCCGGCGCCGGAGAGTAACCCGGAACTCGACGCCCTGCGCACCGTTTAGGATGGATCGGCCCGATCGTACCCCCATGCGGCATCCTCCGGCTGTCACGTGAGGTTGTCGCTTGACAAGCTCACCCCGGGCCGGTATGATCCGGCCGTTTCGTGAGTTCGGGAACCGACGGGAGCGTCCTGTCCTTTTCCGGGCTCTTGGAGGAAATCGCCCTGACCGGCGGCCGCCGAAACCTCAGGGTGATCGTGGGGATCGTGCGGGACCGGAAGGGTGGAAGGACTGACAGGATGGAAGTAAAGCCTTTCAGAGCGTTTCGGTTCGATCCTCGCGTCGTCGGCGACGTCGGCAAGTGCATCGCACCGCCCTACGACGTGATCAGCGACGCGGAGCGGGAGGAACTCTACCGCCGCAGCGAGCACAACATCGTGCGGATCACTCGCGGCAAGACGACACCCTCCGACGACGAACGACACAACCAATACACGCGGGCCGCCGAGTTCCTGCAGAAATGGATCGCGGAGGGGGCTCTCAAGCCGGACGACAAGGACACCATCTATGGCTACGTCCAGGACTTCGAACTGGACGGCGTCGCCTATCGCCGGCTGACCTTTATCGCCCTGGGCAAGCTCGAAGACTTCGGCAAAACCGTCCGGCCGCACGAGCAGGTTTTCGCCAAACCGGTCCAGGACCGGCTGTTCCTCAAGAGAGCGACCGCGGCCCGGTTCGGGCTGGTCTTCATGATCTACGACGATCCCAAGGGGATTGCGGACAAGGCCATCGCCAAGGCTGCAGAGAGCAAACCGCTGGTGGATTTCGTGGACGACCACGGCGTGCGTCACCAGCTTTTCGCCATTGCCGACCAGGGCGAGATCCAGGGGATCACGCAAATGATGGCCGACAAGAGCGTCATCATCGCGGATGGCCACCATCGCTACACGACCGGCCTGACTTATATGAAAGAGAGCGGCATCCCCGCGGCCAGGTACCAGATGCTCGCGTTCACCAACGCGTCCCAGAAGGGCCTCGTGGTCCTGGCGACCCACCGCGTCGTCGGCGGGATCGACGGCTTCAAGTGGCAGGAGTTCGTCTCGCGGCTGGCTCCCGGCTTCACCGTGATGAAGATCGGCAGCAAGCAGGACATGCTCAAGATCATGAAGACCGTGCACGAAAAAGACGAGACCCCCCTGGGCGTCTACTTGGGTGACGGCAGGTTCTGCGTCGCGGTGCTCAAGGACAAGTCGCTCATGAAGGCCGCCGCGCCGGACAAGAGCGAAGCTTGGCGGACGCTCGACGTGGCGGTGCTCCAGAAGCTCATTCTGGAAGGCATGCTCGGGCTGAGCGAGGAGAAGATGGGCGACTCCAAGTACGTCGAGTACGTCAAGGACATGCCCAACGCCATCGACGAGATCATCCGCCAGATCGATTCGGGCCGCAGACAGGTCGCGTTCTTCACGAATCCGGTGAAGATGAAGCGGCTGGCCGAGATCACCGACGCCGGCGAACGAATGCCCCACAAATCAACCTACTTCTACCCGAAGATGTACACCGGGTTGACCATCCAAAAACTGTGACTGTTGGAGACCCCAAATGGCAGACTGGAAGAACCCGCCGAGATTGTTCATCCCCGGACCTGTGAAGGTCAATGACGACGTCCTGCAGCAGCTCGCCCGGCCGACGCTCGGTCATCGCGACAAAGAGTACGGCGTACTCCATGGCGAAGTCGCGGACATGCTCAAGAAGCTGCTGTTCACGAATCAGTACATCTTCCTCTCGACCTCCAGCGGTTCAGGCCTCTGGGAAGCCTCGATCCGCAACTGCGTGCACCCCGACGAGACGGTCCTGGCCACCTGCTGCGGCGCGTTCAGCGACAAGTGGGCCGACGTCGTGAAGGAGTGCGGTCGCAAAGTGGACCTGCTCAAGGTCGAATGGGGCAAGCCCACGCTGCCCGAGCAGATCGACGCCAAGCTCTCCGCCGGCAAGTACGCGGCGATCACCCTGATCTACAACGAGACGAGCACCGGCCTGATGAACCCGATCTACGACATCGCCAAAATGATGAAGGCCAAGCACCCGAACGTGCTGGTCTTCGTGGACGCCGTCAGCGGCATGATCGGCCAGCCGATCCACTTCGACGAGCTCGGCTGGGACGTCGCGTTCGCCTCGGTGCAGAAGGCGTTCGCCCTGCCGCCGGGCTTCACGGTCGCCGCGGTCAGCAAGCGGGCGGTCGAAAAGGCCAAGAGCGTTCCAGGTCGCGGCTATTACTTCGACTTCATCCAGTGGGCCAAGGCCGCCGAGAAGAACCAGACGCTCGTGACGCCGAGCATCCCCCATATCATGGGCCTGCACTACCAGTGCACGAAGTTCCTCAACGAAGGCATCGAGAACGTCTGGGCGCGCCACAAGAAGATGGCCGATTTCTGCCGAGGCTGGGCCAAGAGCAAGGGCTTCGAGCTGTTCTGCGACGAGAAGTACGCGTCGAACACCCTGACGACGATCAAGAACACCCGCGGCATCAACGTCGGCGACGTCATCAAGGCCGTCAAGGCCAAGCACAACACGATCTTCAGCGCCGGCTACGGCGACCTCAAGGACAAAACCTTCCGCATCGCCCACATGGGCGACATCACGCTGGAAGAAGTGCAGGAACTCTGCGGCTGGATCGACGCGGAAATCGGCGGCTAAGACCGCTGACGGCCTGACCGAAAACCGCACGCGACCCCGTACGGACCAACCGACGGGGTCGCTTTCTTTGGCCCCGAAAGACCTGTTGGCCCGTCCGGCGTTCGAGCGTATAATGGGTGGCGGTGGAGTCGCCGGCCACGGACGGTCGGGCGCGGCGCAGGACGCCTGCATTCCCGTTTGGAAAGACAGCATGGATTTATCGATCGTTATACCGGCCTTCGAGGAGAGCAAGAAGATCGCGAGGGATGTGAAGGCCGCGGCCCAGTTCCTGAACGCCAATTCTTTGACCGGGGAGATCATCGTCGTCGACGACGGCAGCCAGGACCGGACCGCCGAGGCGGCGAGGGAGGTCCATGTCCCCTCTTCCGTGCAGTTGAACGTGATTCGCTACGAGCAGCATCGAGGCAAAGGCTACGGCGTCCGCACCGGCATGAAGGCATCGAAGGGCGCATACGCGATGTTCGCCGACTGCGGCCTGTGCATCCCCTACGGCAACGTCCTTCAGGGTCTCGAACTGCTCAAGAGCAACCAGGCGGACATCGCCCACGGCTCCCGCCGGCACATGCAGAGCGACATCCTGCAGGACCAGCCGTGGCATCGCCGGTTCCTGTCCCGCACGTTCAAGTTCACCGTCCGCGCCATGCTGGGCACGCCCCGGGAACTGACCGACACGCAATGCGGGTTCAAAGTCTACAAGGGCGACGTGGCCCGGGAACTCTACGGCCAGTGCGTCACCGATGGCTTCCTCTTCGACATCGAGATCATCCTGCGGGCGATGCGCAAGGGCTATCGCATCGCGGAGTTCCCCGTCGAGTGGGCCTGCGACCCGGACAGCCGGCTCTCGGTCACGCGCACGCCCTGGCCGGTTCTGGTCGAGTTGTACAAGCTCAAGCGGACGATGGCCCGAAACCAGCGAAAGAAGTAGCCGGCCCCATGGCTTGGCGGAATCGATGGACTGGCCGCCGGAGTCTCCGATTTCCGTTCAATAGACAAGCTCTTGGGGCTTCCAGAGACCGAGGGAAACGATCCGCTCGGCCCGTCTCGCAGCGTGATCTTCGGGCAGGATAATCAGTCCCCGGACCTCGGCATGATCGCGACAGAAGTCCGCCGCTTCGCTTTCGGTCATCACCATGAAGGCGGTGGACAGCGCGTCGGCGCGGGCGGCGTCGGGCGCCACGGACCAAGCCGCCAGTTTGCTCTCGGCGGGCTGACCGGTCCTGGGGTCGATGATGTGCCGGCCCTTTTCGACGCCGGAGCCACTTACGGAAATGCCAGACAGATCCAGTCGGGCGAGGGTCCGGCTGCGGTCCTTCGGGTGACTGAGCGTCACAGGCCAGCCTTTCAGGCCGGCGGGCGCGTCGATGGCCAGGACCGAGCTGAACCCCCCATGAATCAGCGCCCGATCGATACTCCAGTCTTTCAGAGTCTCGGCCATTCGATCCACGGCGTACCCCTTGCCCACGCCTCCCAGGTCCACCTTGACAGGACTGGCCAGCAAGGCCACCGCGCAGGTCGGTTCGTCGAGCAGGATCAGGTCCGTGCCCGTGCGGTCGAGGGCCGAATGCAACTCCTCCTGCGACGGCGTTCGCGGCTTCTTGTCCTCGTCCCGCCAGCAATCAACCAGGGTCCCCACGGTGACGTCGAAGGCCCCGCCGGTCCGCTCGAACATCTCGGCGCTGATCCGAAGGCACTCGAACGTGTCCAGCGCGACATGCAGAGGCACGCCGGCCGGCAGGTGGTTGATCTGCGTGACGTCGCTGGTCTCCAGGTACCGACTGAGGGCCCCTTCCAGCCGATCGACCTCGGCGAACGCGGCCATCGCCGCCTGCTGGGCGTACGTGCGGTCCTCGTACTGGATCAGCACCTCGAACGTGGTCGCCATCGCCAGGTGCGAGAACCGATGCACGTCGGGCACCGCAGACCAGTCGCTATGGACGAACTGGGTTTCCGGTTGTCTGCGTTTCTCTGTCATGGGCGCCCTCGATCAATGCGGCCGCCGGGTCCGGCTCGTGCGACGCGTACTCATCCCAGAAGTCCTTGCGGACAAATCCCACCAGCTTCACGCCCGGCCGGGCCCAAATGTAGTATGGCTTCTCGAACAGGTACAGGTATATCCGCCGCTGCTCGATGGGCGTCTCCTCGTAGAGCCTGTGCGCCAGGGCTCCCTCCAGCGCATCCGAGACGAGGATCACCGGTCCCACTTCGTGTGGCACTTCGGACGTATACCCCACGCACGGGAGATTGCGGAAATACCACGGCAGCGGCCAGTAGTCCTGTCCGGGAACCGCGACCTGAAGCCGCTTCTCCGGCGAATGCCCCAGACCCACCGTCGCAGCATAGTCCTCAATCACGTTCACCGCGGTGAAGATCTCCTCCGTCGGATGGGCGTACACGTACGGATTGCGGCAATCCGCGTAGTACACGAAGTTCGCTCGGTACGCGAGAAAGGCCAGGTGAGCGGCCGCAGCGAGGACCAGCGAGGCCACGACGCCTTGCGCGAAAGGCCACTTCGCCCACGTCCACAACGACGCGGCTCCGACCCCGGCCAGGAGAATCAGCCCGGTGAGAAAGCTCAGCAGGCACCACGGCGTCTTGTACGGAATCGCGGAGTAGACGACGATCATCGCCAGCGTGTAAACCGCGAGAAACCGCACGAATTTCGGGTCCATTCGGCCGGGCGACGTCCCTCGGACCGCCGCAGCCAGCCCGACTGCCGCCAGCACAAGGATCCACGCTTCCGTCCAGATCGGCCCGTGGAAATACCGCGCGTATAGCAGGATCTGCAGGTAGTAGTACCATGGGTGCACGTGCGCGGTGTCCTGCCCCCTGGCCCGGCTGAAATAGACCGCATAGGTGCGATAGGAATCCCAGATCCCTACAGGCCTTCGCAGAAGGACCGAATAGAGAAGCGCGGACACAACGACCGCGGCGACGACTCCAAGGAGAACGTGGAGCCAGTTGACGCCGGTCAGAATGCGCCGCCTCTGGCCCGATTGCAGGAGAATCACGATGGCCAGGGCCAGGCCCATCGCGCCGAAGGCGATGATCGCGGTTTCT
Source organism: Planctomycetota bacterium (assembly GCA_012517265.1). Taxonomy (GTDB): domain Bacteria; phylum Planctomycetota; class Phycisphaerae; order Sedimentisphaerales; family Anaerobacaceae; genus PLanc-01. The sequence continues at coordinate 11,844 of JAAYVJ010000526.1, forward strand.
TTGGTGGCGTGCATCAGACCGGCGAACACCCCGGCGGCCAGCGTCCAGACGAGCGACCGCGTCCGCACGTAACGGTATCCGCAGACGATCATGCCCAGGGTGAAACAGGCCAGGAGCATCTCCTGGATGTAGTACCGGCTGTAGTAAACCATCGCGGGCGAGAGGGCCGCCAGAACCGCCGCGATCACCGAGGCGAAGCCCAGGCCTCGCGTCAGGCCTGCCATCAGCAGCACCAGGAGCGTGCCGAAGACGACCGGCACGATCCGCAGGGTGGTCTCCGTAGTTTCGACGTATGTGCGGGCCCCGCTCAGGCGGGCCGAGAGCAGCGTGGCATAGTTGAGAGTCGGCCCGTGGTACTCGTTGGGCTCGTATTCGTAGACGCCGTCCTCAATGAGCATGCGGTACTTGTCGGCGTGGACGGCCTCGTCCGTATGCATGGGCCGCATACGTAGACGTGGCGCTCGGAGACCGAACGCTCCGAGCGCCACGACGATGATCAGCAAACAGAATAGTCTGAGCCTCCTGTCGGAGGTCTCTTCCAGCCCACTCATTCAACCGGCTTGCCGTAAACATCGACCTCGATGTAGTGGTTCAGGTCGTTGCTCGTGTTGCCGTTGCTGTAGAGGCGGACGTAGCGGGCCTTCGGGCTGCCCTGCGAGAGCAGGTCGATCAGCTTGCCCTCGTTGGTCTCGGTGTAGTGCATGTCCTTGCCGATGCCCAGACCCGCGGAGTTGTCGATGTCGTTGTTGAACACCGTCTTGACGTCCGTGATGAAGTCCTTGTCGTTGGAGAGCTGCACGACCACGTCGAAGTACACGCGGGGCTGTTTGTGATAGTGCCAAACCACGATCGCGTAGATCTCGCTCTGCTTCTCGAGGTCGATCGTCACATGCTGGACGAAGGGTCCCAGCTCGACGTAGCTGCCGTCGGCGGCCTCTTTGTCGCCATCGGTGATCATCTCGATCTCGCCGATGATGGGCTCTTCGTCGCTGGCCGAGACCGGCTTGCCCTTGGACAGCAGCACAGTGCCTTCCGGCGCCAGGAACGGCGGACGGGCATGGCCCAGCGGCTTCTCGAGGTTCTCGACCTTCGTCTCCTGCGGCGTGCCGACGAACATCGGCTTGGGGAGTTGGAAATCGACCGGAACCATCTTGACGCCGGCGGCAGGCTGGGCCGCCGGAGCGGGTGCCGCAGCCGGAGCGGCTTCAGCGGGCTTGGGCGCTTCGGCTGCTGCCGGAGCGGCGGGCTGGGCGGCGGGAGGTTTCACTTCGGCCGGCTGAGCGGCGGCAGGCGGTTGCGGGGCAGCGGGCGGTTGCGCGTTCGGCTTTTCTTTCGTACACGAGAGGCCGACACACAGCATCGCCGCCACGGCGGCCACAAAGACGACTCTTCTGATGGAATCCCACTTCTTCATCATCTCACTAACCTCAATCACATGAAACCCAGTAGATTCTCTCGACCCTGAACGTCTCCGCGAGCGAAGGCCGGTGCGGGTCCCGTCCCAAACAGCCGGAGCGGTCATGCTACCGGCCCCGCCACTTTCTGTCAAGTTGCGCCCCGGGGCATTTTGTTACACCCCCGTCGCGGAGAAAAGGAAAGGGACTCGGTTTTCACCGAGTCCCTGGATTTGTGCCTGGAGAGGGAAGTCTCCCCGATCCTGCTCACTTGCCGGAAGCGTTCGGCATCGGAACCGCCTGGGGTTGCAGGCCCGCTTTCGCCAGCACGAAGTACACTACCGCACCAACGATGAAAGCCACCAGAGGCGCTGCCGGAATGTTGGCGATGCCCACCAGCGGCGCGATGCCGACGACGAAGCCGACGGCCCATGAGATCCAGCCGGCCACGTTCCAGCCCGGTCGCGGGCCGGCCCAAGTCTTCCCCGCCAAGAAGTAATCCACGGCCATCGCGCCGCAGATCGGTCCGAATGAGGCGCCAATGACGGTGAATACCGCGCCAGCCTTCCCGGCCCAGCCCGTCAATGCCAAGATGATGCTCACGATCGTGCCGGCGCCCACAGACATGAACGGATTCACCTTCGGGAGCGTGGTCTTGAAGCTATTGGCCGCGATAAACGCGGAGAAGCACGCGGACGGGAACGCTGCAATCGCCAACAACACGCCCATGACGACACCCAGGCCGTCGCTTCCCATGATCGCGCCCATGAACTTGGGGTCGGCGGGGTTCACGGAATAGTTCCCTGTCTGTCCGAAAGCGCCGGCAGCGATCAGGATGGCCGCGCCAGCAGCGACAATGCCGGCCCCAGCGACGCCCATCAGGCCGCCCATCTGAACGTCCTTTGCGTCCTTGCTGTTCGTACCGAAGTCCACCCCGGCGGCGCCGGCCGTAGCGAAGAATCCGACTACGAACGAGATGCTCAACGCCACGACACCGAGGAAATCGAGGCCGGTGCCCCCCGGAGCGGCGGCACTGCCTGCCGCCACGAATTTCGCGGGATCGAAGCTGCTGATTCCGCCCACTGTCTTGGCCAGCAGGATGACCAGAATGGCCACCGGGATCAGAGGCAGATAGGTGGCGACTCTCGCAACGTACTGGATGCCCTTGAGGCCTAGAAAAGCCGCGCCTGCCGCCCACAGAACGGCCAGAACGTTGATACCCACGCCGCTATTGCCGACCAGGGGCGCCAAGGCCCGAGCGGAGAAATACGCGTTTACGCCGAGCCAGCCGAACTGAAGAACGCCCATAAGGAAGCCGGGCATGAGGAAACCGCCCTGTGTGCCATAGGTCGAGGTCCCGACCACATACAGGGGCAAACCCGTCTTGAGGCCGAGCAAGCCCGGAACCAGATAGAATAAGAAGTGACAGAGCAACGCAGCGATCACCAACCCCAGGAGCGCTACGCCCACGCCCTGCGACAGTACGCCGCCGGCGATGCCCGAACCGCCGCTGGGCGCCTGGCTCCAGAACACGAACCACAGGAAGATGCCCGCATATGTGGGGGCCGTGTTCTTATACCAAGGAGCCCTGTTGGTGGGTGGATTGGGTTTGGCCATGCTTACGTAACTCGGCAACGTTCCATTACTCATGATCGGCTCTCCTAAATCTACTGTCCCGACTCACACTCCCTACACAGAATCGGCAGATGACAGATTGGAGACAGGAAGGACGCGCAGAGCGGAGGCGATCCCGCCCGTGGCCACCGTCGACATGGCGTACCGTCTTCTCCCCATCACTTCTCTCAGCCGCCGAGCCACATTCCGCACGGCTCGCAACCGCGCCCCGATGCGATGACGCCGGGCCCGCGATTGTTCAAGACCCGGCTTCTCACCACGAACGCACCACTCTGCGACGCATCTACATCCGATGCGACATCCGCAGCCGGACCGCCAGATACGTATGGATGATGACCACGATCGCGAAGACCAGGCTGGTCCAGCGGTGCGTCGCCAGAGTCAGGCGCTGCCAATCGGTCCCCAGCAGGTGGAACATGCTCACGACGATCGACAGGATCAGGGGCAAAGCCAGAAACAGGATCATCCAGAAAGTCAGCTTGTACACCACGAAAGAACAGCACCAGCCCCGGTCGTCGGCGGGCAGGCGGAGCCGGGTCACCCGGCGAAGCAGCCGGGTCAGCCACGGACAGTCCGACGCGACGAAACGGTGGCCGCCGGCCCAGGTGAGCCCCAGGATCGCCAGGCACAGGGCGAAGACCGGCGCGAAGGTGGCGTGGATGTACATGAGGAATCCGGAGATGTTCGTGCCCTTGACCAGCGTCGGGTAGAACCCCGTGATCGCCAGGACGAGGAAGCAGAACACCGCCACGAGGTAGCAGAGCTTCTTGAGGGCGCCCAGGAAGCTGGACCGCTGCTCGATCAGCAGCAGGCTGAACACATGGATGCCGCCGGACACGGGACAACGAGGGCCGCCGGCCGGGGTCAGAATCCAGTGTATCGCGATACCGACGAATGTCACCAAGAAAGCGACGATCGAAACCGTTTGAAACATCCTGAGCACCCATCCACTGATTATGGATTCTTGACGAGGGATGATTGCCAATGATCCCTCATCGATCATCAATTCGTTCAATCCTGTTCGGACAGCACCTTGGCCACAGAGCCCAGTGCCTTGAGCCCAAAGAGCAGCAGGACGACGCCGATCAGCGCACAAGACCCGATGGCGATGACCTTGAACCACGGCCGGAAGATGAAGGAGAAGGCGAAGAACCACGTCCGGGCGTGCGAGGCTTTCTGGAATTCGTACTGCGCCTTGGCCAGGCCGGCGACGGACGCGATCGGCGAATCCACGCCCACCTTGCCGAAAAAGAACGGCGAATTCGTCGAGTGGCAGACCGTGCACTTGCCGACGCCCAGCGACTGAGCCGCAGGGCGGACGTTGTGGGCCATCGCCCATGCGTACGGAGCGGCGGCCGGATGGCCTTCGCGGCTCTTGACGGCCCCGGCTTCATCCAGTTCGTACAGCATGCCGCCGGTGATGTAGACGGGCTTGGTCTGCCCGGCGTCGGCCAGGGCCTTCAACGCATGCCCGACCTGCTCTTCCTTCAGCTCGCTCCAGTCGCCGATTTCGCTGGCCACGACGTTTTTCAAAGCGTCGCCCACAACCTTGGTGACCACGGCGAGTTCGACCGGCTTGACGCCGTCGTTGGCGTCCAGCACGCCCCAGAAGGCCGGCCAGACCATCTTGTGCGGCCCGATCTTGGCGGGAGTGTTCGAATCGGTCCAGCGCTCCTTGGCGAAGACGGGGGCCAGAATGTGCGGCAGGACTCGCGGCTCCTTGTTGACGTTGATCGTCCCCAGGCGGTGAGCGCGCGAGGTCTTGGCCAGCACGGGTTTCTCCGTCGGCCACGGGCCGGAATGGCACGCGGTGCACGTCAATCGCTCGAAATGGACGGCAGGAATGCCCTTGTGATCCGGCACCGGGGCGCCCAACCGCCCGCCCGTCGGGCGATTGCCGTGCTCGTCCCCGAGGTGGCACCCGCGGCACGAGGTGGTCGCCGCCATCTCATTGTGCGAGTATGCGGTCTCCCCTTCGTAGCCGCGGACGATGTCGTGGTTCAGTCCGTTGCGATGGCAATCCACACAGGTCAGACCTGCTGTCAGGTGGATGTCCTCGTCGGCGGCCCACTTCTCGGTCTTCTCGTCGTTCTGGCCGCAGTACAGGTCGCTGTGGCAGAAGTAGCACCGCTGTTTCGGCGCTTCCCGCACGATCTGCAGGAAGACGTTGCCCTTGGCGTCGAACGCCTTCTTGTCGTACGAAACACGAGGCGCCTTCTCCTCGGTTTCATCGGGCATGAAGGGGTCGTACGTCGGGCTGGCATCCGTCACCGAGCCGCGGACGCTGGCGAACTCGCAGGAGGCCGTGGCCGCCCAGCGGAAATTGGTCTTGCTGACCTGGACCGCATAGCCGGTCGGACCGCCCTGGTCCTGGCCGGGATGCGCATTGTGGCACGCCAGGCAGTTGACCTCCAGTTTCCCGGAGGCGTACTGTGCGGCGATCGCCTCGGTTTCGGTCGGGGTGATTTCCCCGGAACCGCCGCCGGGCATATGCCGGCCGAAGACCCGGGTGAATTCCGAAGCGGTCATTCCAAACTGCTCGGGCCGATGCGCTCCCGGCCAGGCCCGGTAGGACAAGGGTATTTGAATGCCCAGCTTCGAATCGAAGTACAGCCACGGCTGGCCCGGCCGGCCGGCGGGGACATTGCCGTCCACCGAGTTGAAGTGCCAGCCGCCGCGGATCACGCCGTAGCTGTGACACTCTCCGCATGTGAACCGCGTTGAGAACGGCATCGCCAACGGATCATTCGGATCGACCTGCGGGCCCTTTTCCCCCTTGTCGCTCTCGGTAAACAGAGGAATCCGGTGAAGCGGCTGTGCCCGACTGCCATCGCTCTCGTCACCGAGCAGCTTTGCAGCCTTTTCCGCGGCGAGAACCGCCGTCGACAGCACCGACGACACCACGATCGCTGCGACCAGTCTTCGTTTCAAGGCTGTATCAGTTCCTTTCTACGCTGCCGGCCTGCATGGCCGGCAGCGAACATCATATACTCAAAGGCGGCTTCGCGCCACGCATCAGATCTTGAACTCTTCCGGCTTGAACTCGAGCCTTCGCTGCGCCTCGACGGCCTCGTTGACCTTGAGAACCATCACGGCGGTCTCGTAACCGACCTCGCCCGGGCAGTTGAGCTTCTCTTTGCCGCGCATCGCGTTGAAGAAGTTCTCCAGATGCGGCTGGTGATACGGCTTGCCGTCCATCGTCACCGGAATCTCGTAGGCCGGCGGCGCGCCGGTCTCGCGGACGTCGAGCACGACGCTGGTGTCGGCCTTCTTCTCTTCCTTCTTGGGCTCTTTCACGAAGCCCAGTTTGACCCACTTGTCCCAATCGACCTGGGCGCTTTGCTCCTTGTAGACCGAGCCGCGAGCGGAGGATTCCGAGATGGCCAGGGTGCCCTGGTCGCCCATGAAGGTCTCGTAGTACCCCTGGTTGCTGTTGGTCGTCAGCACCTGGTAGTAGGCACGGACCACGCCTTCCTTCGTCTCGAAGTCGAAGATGGACATGACCGTGTCGTACCACTCGTGCGTCTTCTTGTCGTAGTAGTCGGTGCCGCCGCTGGCGATGACGCCTTTGGGCAGGGCATTGAGGAACCAGGCGTAGATGTCGATCTGGTGCGAACCGAGGTCCACAATGGGGCCGCCGCCGAGCTTCTTGTACCAGCGCCAGTTGCGGAACTCGTCCATGGACCCGAAGCCGTACTTGGCGAGAGTCGCGTCATCCATGGCCGCGTTCTTGGGCCAAGCCAGGGGCTCCTGCACGCCGCGGTTCCACTGCCCGTTGATCGTGGTGATCCGGCCCAGCATCTTGCCTTCGCCGAGGATCTTGTTGTAGCAGTGCAGATATCGCGGGTTGCTGCGGCGCTGATGACCGATCTGCAGGAGCTTGCCCGTCTTCTTCTGAGCCTCGACCATCTGCTTGGCCTTGGCCAGATCATTGGACATTTCCTTCTCGCAGTAGACGTCCAAGCCGGCCTCCATGCAGGCGATCGCGTGCTCAGCGTGCCAGAAGTCGGGCGTCGCGATGATGACCGCGTCGATCTTGCCCTTCTCCTTGTCAAGCATCTCCTTGTAGTCGACGTACGTGTTGTTCGGATGGCCGTAGCGGTCCAGGAGCCGCGACACGCGTTTCTGATTGTACGCTTCCCAGATGTCGCAGACGGCCTTGAACTTGACGTTGGGGATCTTGCGGCAGGCTTCCATCAGGATCTGCCCCTCGGCGCCGGCGCCGAGCAGAGCCACGTTGATGTCCTTCTCGCCGCCGCTGGCGGCCGCGAACATCCGCGGCGCGAAGGCCAAGCCCGCGCCGACCGCTGCTGTGGAACGCAGGAAGCTGCGTCTGTTCATCCCGGATTGTGTGATTGACTCGCTCATTGTACCTCTACTAGCTCCAATTATTGAACTTTGCAGTTCACGACCGTGTACCTGAGTTAGCCCGCCATTATGGAGGCGGCCAAAACGACTGTCAAGGAAAGTCGTCGTTTTTTTGCCGCGTCCCATAACAACCGGCACGCACATACTGCCGTGTCGCGTGACACAACTCTCAAGGGCCGCCGGGCTCGCGACACGAAGCCCATGGATCTCCCGTCGCAAACCCGGCGATCTACGCACTATTTCAGGGGCTTGACAATGATGTTGCGATACGCGACCGGACCGTGATTGCCCTGGAACATCAGGGGTCCCGTGGGGGCCTCTTTGCCCGTCACGCCGCCGGGGGTCGGGCCCGGCATGACCAGGTTCTTGTGCAGAACCAGGCCGTTGAGCTCGACCTTGACGAACTCGGCGTTCTTGACCTTGTTGCCCGCCGCATCGAACTTCGGGGCCCGCCACTCGATCACATATTGCTGCCACTCGCCCGGCTTCTTGGACGCATTCACCGGAGGAGAGAACCCGCCGTAGATCGCGCCCATGTCGCCGCTGCCGACCGTGGTCTTGCCGTAGCTGTCCAGGACCTGGACTTCATACTCGCCCATCACGTAAACGCCCGAGTTGGAGCCCTGCGGCACCATGACCTCGACCTCGATCCGGCAGTCGCCGAACTTGGCCCTGCTGTACAAGTCCTGGCTTTCGCCGTGGGCCGGAGTCAGGTTGATGAGCTCGCCCGCGCCCTGGACTTTCTCGAGCTGCTTGGGATCGCCGGAGGAGACCTTCGCCTTGCCGACGGCCCACTTGTTGGCCTTGCCCGAGTCGCCCTTGGCCTGCCACTCGCTGAGATCCCGACCGTTGAAGATCGGGACGGCGTCGCCATAGACAGGCGCGATCTTCCTGATCCGGATGTCCTTGTACTCCACCGCCATCGGCGGCCCGGCATGGAGCTGCAGAGCCAGCAGACCCGTCCGCGAAGACCCCTTCTGATCCTTCGGATCGTCCGGGTTCACGGGCCGGTCGTTGTCGATCAGCTCGATGGTCTGATAGCCGTTGAGGTAGTGGGCGATATGGTTGCCCTGGCACACGATCAGAAACTCGTTCCAGTCCTTGGCCTTGTAGAAGCCGGCCTCGGCCAGCGCCTTCTTATCATTGACGGCGCCGATGATCTCCTTCTCGCCCGTGGGGGCGACGAGCGTGAAATCGCCAAGGGTGGCCAGGAAGCCTCGGCCGCCCTCATGATACAGGAAGCCGACCAGATTCAGGTCTTCGAGGATGTCCGCCTGATAGCCGGCGATCCGCCACTTGTCGAACTCCTTGCTGCGATACTGAACGCCGGAGTTGCCGCCCAGGAGACGGAACTTGAGACTCAACTCGAAGTCGTCGAACTGCCCGCCGCGATAGACCAGGAACGTGTTGTTCTGCGTCGGGTTCTGGGCGGTCGTCTCGCCGCGGATGAGGCCGTCTTTGACGGACCAGAGCCGCGGGTCGCCGTCCCAGCCGGAGAGATCCTTGCCGTTGAACAGCGGGGTCCACCCGTCGGAGGCGTCGCCCGCGAACGCAGCTTGATGGCCCGTCACAAGCCCGAGCGTCATCGCCGCAACGGCCAGGAGCAGTCCCCGGCGAACAATCTGTCTTTCAGTCTTCATCGCAGTGGCCTCTAGTCAAGGGATTTGATCTTGAGGTTCTTGAACCACACGGGATTGCCATGGTACTGGAAGCCCAGGTGCCCTTCACGAGGCATGTCCTTGTAAGCCGTGGAGAACTTGTTCCTCGTGCCCTGCGGGTTCTTGCCGGCCTCGGTCCACTGGTCCAGATCCATGTCGATGATGTCCTGCCCGTTGAGATTCACGTAGATCTTGTTGTCCAGACAGGTGATGACGTAGTGGTTCCACTCGCCGGGGGCCTTCTGCGCGGCCTTGGACGGCGACAGACAGTCGTAGATCGCGCCGCACTGGCCGTGCTTGGTGCCGTCGTCGGTGGCGTGGATCTGAACCTCAATCGCGGTGTTGATCCAGTTGTCCAGATTGCCCGTGCGGATGAAGACGCCGCTGTTGCCCTTGTCGGGAACCTTGAAATCCAGTTCGAGAATGAAGTTCCCGTAGCGTTCCTTCGTCCAGATGTCGCCATGGCCGTCGGCGGCAGGCGTCAGAACGCCCTCGGCGTCAAAGGCCCAGCCCTTCGGCGGCATGATCCCGTTCGACAGGTCCCGCTTGAACACGTCCTTGTAGGGCGTGTTGTCCAGCTCGGCGGCGGTCTTCTTAAACCACTCGACGCACTTGCGGATCTCCGGCACGCTGTTGTCCCAGTTGTGTTCGTACTCGATGGAGAAGGTCCCTTCGAAGCCCTGGCGCGACAGCTCGGCCAGCACCTCGCCGACCTTGCTCACGCCGGTGCCCCAGGGGACGTCGTGGGCATTGCCGCCCCACTCGTTGAGATCTTTGAAATGCAGGCTGCGAATCCGGCCCGTCTTGCCCAGCTCTTTGATCGCGACCACCGGATCGATGTTCGATCGCGTCCAGTGGCCGGTGTCGGCGCAGGCGCCGATCCACTTGCTCCGGCCTTCGCAGACTCTCAGCGTGGTCGCGTAATCCCAGTAGTGCGACGGCTTGGGGTGGTTGTGAATCGCCACGCCGATCTGGTACTCCTGAGCGAGCTTGTCGATCAGGTCGAACGCGTCTTCCGGCGGCTCGGACACGATGTTCTCGATGCCCATCTCCTTGGCGAAGTCGAACACCTTGCGGCACTCGGCCTCGTTGTTGGAAAGGCCCACCACGCCGTAGTTCGTCAGCTTGACGCCGGCGTCGGCCAGGAGCTTCTTGACCGCCTGCTTCTGTTCGGCCGTCATGTTGTGATCGACCCCGGCGTTGATCTCGGCGCTGAGCTTCTGGCCGGGATAGATCTCGATGTACTTGAGATTCAACAGCTTGGCCTTGGCCACCGCCTCGGCGAAGGTGAACCGGTTGAAGCTGTAGGCCTGGGGTCCAAGCCGCCATTTCTCTTTGGCCTGGGCCACGCTGACGCAGGCAGCCGCCAGCAGCACGCTCATTCCCAACCGCATGGTCCTACTCATTGGCACTTCTCCTCAGATCGATCGGAGCGACCCGGCCTTGTCCCGGGCCGCTCCAATCATCAATCAACAATCACAAATCACCAATTCCTACAGCGTCCAGCCTTCGCGGTAGTTGCGACGGAGGAACTTGTCGGCATCACGCGTGTTCGTCACCTTCATGTTCGGCCCGTCCCATTCGAGCTTCTGGCCGGCCAGGGCAGCCACGTTGCCGAGCAGAATCGCCTCGGTTAAGGGGCCCGCGTAGTCGAAGTTCGACAGCGGCTTGGGGCCGCCCTTGCAGCCGCGGATCCAGTCGTGATAGTGATCCACCGAACGATCGAAGACCTCGGCGGGCCGCTTGAAGCCCTTCATCGCCGTCTCGGGAATCAGCCGGGGGACGCCGCAGTGCGGATACACGATGGTGCCCTTGTCGCCGTAGTAGACGCCGCCCTGGTCCGGAAGGTTGCGGGATGCTTCCAACTCCGGAGGTCGGGGCGGCTGGTTCTCGCCGTCGTACCAGCGCACCGTCAAGCCCGGCCGATCGCCCTTGGCCTTGAACTCCCACGTGATGATCGTCTTTTCCGGATAGGTTTCCTTGCCGAACGGACCCGGCTCGGCGGAGATGCTCGACGGATAGCCCAGATCGAGAGCCCACCAAGCGGGGTCGATGATGTGGCAGCCCATGTCGCCCAGGGTGCCGGTCCCGAAGTCCAGCCAGCGTCGCCAGTTGCCCGGCACGTAGCACGGATGATAGGGCCGGTACGGGGCGGGTCCGAGCCACAGATCCCAGTCCAGCGTCTCGGGGACCGGAGGCGTATCCGTCGGACGCACGCCGCCGCCCCAGTTTTTGCCGCTCCAGAGGTCCACTTTGTGGATCTTGCCGATGATGCCGGACTGCACGATTTCCACGAACATCTTCATCTCCGCGGTGCCGTGGATCTGCGTGCCCATCTGCGTGACGACCTTGTATTTGCGGGCCGCCTCGGTGAGCTGGCGGACCTCATAGACGTCATGACAGAGCGGTTTCTCGCAGTAGACGTGCTTGCCCCGCTTCATCGCGGCCATCGACGCCACGGCGTGGAGGTTGTCGGGCGTCGAAACGGTCACGGCGTCGATGTTCTTGTCTTCCTTGTCCAGCATGACACGAAAGTCTTTGTACTTCCTGGCGTTCGGGAACGCCTTGAAGGTCCCCGCCGTGTGGTTGCCCCAGTCGACGTCGCACAGCGCGACGATGTTCTCGCTGCTGACCGACTGAATGTCGCTGGCGCCCTGGCCGCCGATGCCGATGCAGGCGATGTTGAGTTTCTCGCTGGGCGCAGTCGTCCCCGACCCGGCCAACACATGTCGCGGCACAATCGTGAACGCGGCGGCCGCGGCTGCGCTGCCCAGGAACTGTCTTCTGTTCATCCGTACGTTCTTCACTGTTGTAGCCCTCTCATTCAAGCGCGGGTCCCTACCCGCCAATCATCAATGCACAACCGTCCTTGCTACCTCACAAAGTCCATCCGTCGCGGAACGGCGGGTGGATCAGAGTATCAGCCTCGGGGAGATTCGTCACCTTCAGATTCGCGGAATCCCACTCCAGCGGCATGTCCTTGAACCGCATCGCCAGCACGCCGAGCAGGACCATCTCGGTCAGGGGACCGCCGTACTCGAAGCTCGAACTGGCGGGCTTGCCGTCCTTGCAGGCGCGAATCCAGTCCTGCTCGTGGCCGCTCTGGCCGCCTTTGACCCGCGGCAACGTCCTTTCGGGCCGCTTGTAGGCCCTCATTTTCGTCTCGGGAATGATCCGCACGCCGCCGGCGCCGTGCGAGCCGTGCAGGATCGTGCCCTTCTCGCCGAGGAACAACGCGCCGCTGCCTTCCAGTCTTCGGCCGGGCTCCAAGTCTCTGGGCCGAGGCGGCATCAACCGGCCGTCTGTCCACGTCAGCTTCACCGGCGGCATATCGCCCCGCGCGGGGAATTCGTACCGGATGATCGACGCCCTAGGGAACGTCTCGGCCGCCACGTCCGGCTGGTAGTGCGTCGTGGTGGCCTCCACCCGTGTGGGCTGGCCGAGCTTGAGAACCCAGAACGCCGGGTCGATGATGTGGCAGCCCATGTCGCCCAGAGGGCCGGTGCCGAAATCCCAGAAACCGCGCCACGACATGGGATGGTAGATCGGGTGATACGGCCGGTATCGAGCCGGCCCGAGCCACAGATCCCAATCCAACGTCTTGGGCACGTCCGGCGTCTCCTTCGGCCGCGCCATGATCGGGAAATCCGACCACGGATCGCCGCCGACCGGCCGGTCGGTCCAGGCATAGACCTCGTGCACCGGGCCGATCGCCCCATCCTGGATCCATTCGTTGAGCATGCGGATCTCGTCTGAGGAATGGCCCTGATTGCCCATCTGCGTCTGGACCTTGGCCTCGCGGGCGGCTTCGGTGAGCTTTCGCACTTCATAGATCGAGTGCGCCAGCGGCTTCTGGAGATAGATGTGCTTGCGGTGCTGGAGGCAGGCCATCGCGACCACCCCGTGCGTGTGGTCGGGCGTCGCGATGATGACGCCGTCGACGTTCTTGTCCTCCTTGTCCAGCATGACGCGGAAGTCCTTGTACTTCCTGGCGTTGGGGAACCTGTTAAACACCTTGCCGGCGTACCCGTCGTCGACGTCGCACAAGGCGACGAAGTTCTCCGTGCTGCACGCGTTGATGTTGGAAGCGCCCATGCCGCCGATGCCGATGGCGGCCAAATTGAGCTTGTCGCTGGGCCGCTGCCCGGCTGCGCCCGCCAACACGTGGCTGGGTACGACCGTGAACGCCGCAACCGCGCCTGCCGCACCGCCAAGGAACGCCCTTCTGTCGATTGACTCGGTCATAGCCGATCCTTCCTCAGATAGCCCAGCCTTGCCGGTACTCTTTGGTCAGGTACTGGTTGGCTTCAGGAATATTCGTGAACTTGAACTCTTTGGCGTCCCAGAAGAGCTTCGTGCTGAGCATTTTGTCCTTCAGGGCCGGACGCAGAGCGACGTTGCCCATCAGAACCACCTGGGCCAGCAGGCCGGCGTGATCGGGGAAATTCGAGCCGGCGGGCTTGCCGCCCTTGCAGGCGACGACCCACTCCATGTAGTGGCCGATCGAACGCTCCAGCTTCTGCGGCGGCTTGCCGTACTCCTTCTGCCGGGCTTCGGGAATCAGCCGGCAGCCGAGCATCTTGCCCTTGTCGCCGATGTAAAGCTGCCCGTTGGTGTCCCACTTGCGGCCGTCCTCCAGCTCCGCGGGCCGCGGCGGCTTCATCCCGCCGTCATACCAGTGGAGCGTCACCGGGGCCAGATCGCCGCGTGCGGGGAATTCGTACGTCACCCGGGACGCCACGGGATACGTCTCGTTGTTCACCAGCGTGCAGGTGGCTTCCACGCTCGTGGGGTATCCGAGTTTCAGGGCGCGGAACACGGGGTCCATGCTGTGGCAGCCGATGTCGCCCAGGGCCCCGGTGCCATAGTCCCACCAGCCTCGCCAGACGAATGGATTGTAGACGCCTTTCACGTAGGGCCGCTGCGGAGCCGGGCCCAGCCAGAGGTCCCACTCCAGCGTCTCGGGGATCTGATCCTGCCCTTTCGGACGGTCCACGCCCTGCGGCCAGTACCATTTGTCGATGCCGTTGAGCGGCCGATCGGTCCATACATGCACTTCACGAACCTGCCCGATCGCGCCATCCCAGATCGTCTCGCACAGCAGACGGGTCTCTTCGGAGGCCTGGCCCTGGTTGCCCATCTGGGTCGCGACTTTGGCCTCGCGGGCGGCGTCGGCCAGCAGCTTGGCCTCGCGGACCGTGTGCGTCAGCGGCTTCTCGCAATAGACATGCTTGCCCCGCTTGATCGCGGCCATCGAGACGATCGCGTGCAGATGGTCCGGCGTCCCGACGACGACCCCATCGATGTTCTTGTCTTCCTTATCGAGCATCTCGCGGAAGTCTTTGTACTTCCTGGCGTTCGGATAGCGGCCGAACGTGCCCGCTGCGTGCCGCCAGTCCACGTCGCACAAGGCCACGATGTTCTGGCTGTTGAGCTGGTCGATGTCGTGGCCGCCCTGGCCGCCGATGCCCACCCCGGCGATATTGATCTTCTCGCTGGGGGCGGCGTTGCCCGAACCGGCCACCACATGCCGGGGAACCACCGTAAAGGCCGCCACCCCGGCCGCCGCACCCATGAATCCACGTCGTGTCATTTTCTCCTGTTTCACGGCATTACTCCTCATACCAGTTGTTGCGCCAAAGACCCTTTTGTTACAGTCGATGCAAGTTCGATGTCCATCCAGACGACACCGATGAATCGTCAATTGCAAGTCGTCGATCGTCGATTCCTACAGGCTCCACCCGTCGCGGTATTCATCCCGAATGTACCGGTTGGCCTCCGGCAGATTGGTCACCTGCATGTTCGGACCGTCGTAGCGAAGTTTAATGCCTTTCTCGTAGAGCTGTCTTTCCATCTTGAGGGCGACGTTGCCGAGCAGGACCACTTCGGTGAGGGGCCCCGCCCAGTCGAAGTTGGCCCGCGCGGGCTTGCCGCCCCTGCAGGCGTCGATCCATTCCCTGTGATGGCCCGGCGACCGCTCGATCTTCTGCGGCGGCTTGCCGTACTCCTTCATCCGGGCTTCCGGGATCAGCCGATAGCCCAGCATCTTGCCCTTCTCGCCGACGAAGAGGTTGTCGTCGGCCTCGCCGAACTTGCGGCCCTCCTCCAACTCCGGCGGCCGCTGGGGCATCAGCCCCCCGTCGTACCAGGTCAACGCCAGCGGCGGGAACCCCTCGCGCGCAGGAAACTCGAACCGGACGATCGACGACTTGGGAGCGGTCTCCTCCTTCACGGCGGCAGGTTCGTCCATGTTGCTCGAACAGGCTTCGACAGAGAGCGGGTAGCCCAGTTTCAGGGCCCGGAAGACCGGGTCGAGCTGATGGCAACCGATGTCGCCGAGGACGCCGGTGCCGAAATCCCACCAACTCCGCCAACTGAACGGCAAATAGGTCGGATGATACGGGCGGTACTTCGCAGGCCCCAACCAGAGATCCCAATTCAGCGTCTTGGGCACCTCCGGCCTCTCCGTCGGCCGGGCGACGCCGCGAGCCGAAATGGGCCGGTTGCACCAGGCGTGGACTTCGCGAACCGGGCCGATCGCACCGTCCCAGATGATCTCGGAAACGAGGCGATTGCCCTCGGTGGCCTGGCCCTGATTGCCAAGCTGCGTCGCCACCTTCGCCTCGCGGGCCGCCAGCGTCAGTTGCCGGGCCTCCCAGATGCAGTGCGTCAGCGGCTTCTCGCAATAGACGTGCTTGCCCCGCTTGATCGCGGCCATCGCAACCACGGCGTGCAGATGGTCCGGCGTGGCGATGACCACCGCGTCGATGTCCTTCTGCTCATCGAGCATCTTGCGGAAGTCCGTCCATTTCCTGGCGTTCGGATACTTCTTGAACACCCTGGCAGCGTGATTCTCGTCGACGTCGCACAGAGCGACGATGTTCTCGCTGCGGCACTCGTCGAGGTCGCCCTCGCCGCGCCCTCCCACGCCGATGCCGGCGATGTTGAGCTTGTCGCTGGGCGCCGTATTTCCCGCGCCGCCCAGGACGTGCCGGGGCACAATCGTGAACGCGGTCACAGCCGCCGCCGTGCCTACGAAGTCCCGTCGCGACAACCGGCCTTTTGCTTCCATATTCTCAGCGTTCATCTATGCCCCTTTCACTCATGGCCATCGACAAGCTGCCCTGGTCGATGTCACCCGAACTCGATGACGGACCATCTGAAACCACCAAGGGTCAATAATCGATAATCAACCCCTACAGACTCCAGCCGTCCCGGTATTGTCGCCGGAAGAACTCGTTGGCTTCGGGCAAATTTGTAATCTTCATCTTCGGCCCGTCGTACGCCAGGCGAAGGCCTTTCTCCTGGGTCTTGAGGCTCATTCGCACCGCGATGTTGCCCAGCAGGATCATCTCGGTCATCGGGCCGGCGTAGTCGAAGTTCGAGCCCGCGGGCTTGCCGCCTTTGCAGGCTTCGATCCACTCCTTGTGGTGCCCGACGGATCGGGGGATGCTCGGGCTCGGGCGTTTGTAGTCCTTCATGCGGGACTCGGGGATGAGACGCGGACTGTTGCCATAGCTGCCGCAGGTGAGCTTGCCCTTGTCGCCGACGAAGATCACGCCCCCGAGCTTGTCCCCGAGCTGCCGGCCGGGCTCGAGTTCCGCGGGCCGCCGGGGCATCAGGCCGCCGTCGTACCAGGTCAATTCGAGCGGCGGCATCCCCTCCCGCTCGGGAAACTCGTACCGGACGATCGACGCCTGCGGATAGCTCTCGGCGTTGAAAGGCTTGTCCCAGGTGACGGTGGGCACGAAGATCGAGCAACTGGCCTCCACGCTGGTCGGCGCGCCGAGCTTGAGAGCCCAGACCACCGGGTCGAGGTTGTGACAGCCCATGTCGCCCAGCCCGCCGGTGCCGAAATCCCACCAGCCTCGCCACAGGGTCGGAACGTAGGCGGGATGATAAGGCCGATACGGAGCCGGGCCCAGCCAGAGATCCCAGTCGAGCCCCTCCGGAACAGGGGGCGTCTCCTTCGGACGCTGCAGGCCTTGCGGCCACACGGCGTGGGTCGTCCACGCGTGGACCTCCCGCACCGTGCCGATCGCGCCGTCCCAGATCCACTCGCAGATCAGACGAATGCCCTCGCCGGAATGGCCTTGGTTGCCCATCTGCGTCGCGACCTTGGCCTGGCGCGCCGCTTTGGCCAGTTCTCGTGCCTCGTGCATCGAGTGCGTCAGGGGTTTTTCGCAATAGACGTGCTTGCCCATCTTGATGGCCATCATGGACGCCACGGCGTGCGTGTGGTCGGGCGTCGCCACCACGACGGCGTCGATGTTCTTGGCTTCCTTCTCAAGCATCACCCGAAAGTCAGCGTACTGCCTGGCGTTCGGGTGCCGCTTGAAAGTCTCCGCGGCCTGCCTGCGATCGACGTCGCACAGGGCCACGATGTTCTCGCTGGCGACGTTGGCGATGTCTCCGGC
>JAAYVJ010000527.1 GCA_012517265.1 Planctomycetota bacterium
ACTATGCCTATTGTGGAAGCCATCTGAGCCAGAAGGCCGTCGACGGCGTCTACAGCCTCCGTTTCCCCGACGAGGGGGAAGGCGACAATACCGGCGTCGTCGAGCCCTCCTGGACACTGCCCTGGCACACGCCCTGGCGGGTCGTCATCGTGGGCGATTCGCCGGCCGACGTCGTGGAGTCCACGCTGGTCACCGACCTGAGCCTGCCGTCGACGGTGAAGGACACGAGTTGGATCAAGCCGGGACGGGCATCCTGGAGCTGGCTGTTCGATCACGACAGCCCGCAGGATTGCACCAAGCTCAAGCAGTGGGTCGACCTGGCCGCCGAGATGGGGTGGGAGTACTCGCTCGTCGACGCCAACTGGGACCGGATGAAGAACGGCACGATCCACGATCTGATCGCCTACGCCAACGGCAAGGGCGTAGGCCTGTTGCTGTGGTACAACTCCGGGGGCCCGCACAACCACGTCTCGGAGAAGCCCCGCGGCCTGATGGCCCACAGCGAGATCCGTCGCGAAGAGTTCCAGACACTCCGCAGATGGGGCATCAAGGGCGTCAAGGTCGACTTCTTCCAGAGCGACAAGCAGAACATCATCCAGCTCTATCACGACATCCTGGAAGACGCGGCCGAGGCCCACATCATGGTGAACTTCCACGGCTGCACGCTGCCCCGGGGCTGGTCGCGGACCTATCCGCACCTGATGAGCATGGAGGCCGTCCGGGGCGAGGAGTGCTACAGCTTCGACAGACGGTTCACGACCGAGGCCCCGATCCACAACGTGATCCTGCCCTTCACGCGCAACGTGGTCGGCCCGATGGACTACACGCCGGTGATGTTCCAGGACAACGTGTACCGCCACCTGACGACGTACAGCCACGAGCTGGCCCTGCCTGTGGTCTTCGAGTCCGGCTGGCTGCACTTCGCCGGCGGCCCGAAGGAGTACATCGAGTTGCCCGCGGCGCCGAAGAGC
This sequence comes from Planctomycetota bacterium, assembly GCA_012517265.1. Taxonomy (GTDB): domain Bacteria; phylum Planctomycetota; class Phycisphaerae; order Sedimentisphaerales; family Anaerobacaceae; genus PLanc-01. The sequence continues at coordinate 972 of JAAYVJ010000527.1, forward strand.
TTCCTGAAAGCGGTCCCGGTGGTCTGGGACCAGACCAAGTTCCTGGCCGGCGAGCCGGGCGAATACGTCGTCCTGGCACGCAAGAGCGGCGATTCCTGGTACCTCGCCGGCATCAACGGCCGGGACGCCGGCCGGGATGTGAAACTGTCGTTGGCGTTCCTGGGCGACGCCCGCTGCACGATGACCCTGATCACGGACGCCGAGACCCCGCGGACCTTCGAGAGCAAAACGCAGACGATCACCGGGCAGGACATGCTCGAAATCCCGCTGAAGCCCTACGGCGGCTTCGTCGCAGTCCTGACCCCGAGCAAGTGACAAAGACGCGAATGACGCCGCAAGAATAGACAAGGGGCCTGTGTCCCGTCGGACACAGGCCCCCAATCATGCGCCCGCTGCGGTGGTCGGCCCGAGACGCCGCCCCCGCCGCACGATTCCCTACTGCTTGCTGGACTGGCCGAAACCGATGTCGTCGATGAACACCATGCCGGAACCGCCGGTCGTGGCGTTCTTGGCCCCGACGCCGATCGTGAGCTTCTTGACCCTGCTGAAGTTCACGCCGTTGAGGCTGCTCATCGGAATCGTCCATCGCGTCCAGTTGGCGACGTTCGCCGCGGTGTCACTGGTGGCGGTCGCCGACTTGCCCGCGCTGTCCGTCACCGTCAGATACATCGGCGCGGCGTCGTTGTACTGGGCCGCGTTGATGATCGCGCCCTGCCAGGTGCCGCTCACGTTGCCGGTCGCGGCGATGCTCTCGAACTGGAAGGTCCGCTCCTCGCCGGCCGCGTGCGAGGTGGCGCAGATTCCGATCAGAACCGGATCGGCCATCTCGATTACGGTCTGGCCCATGAGAGACCAGGTCTTGCCGTCGGCGGACGTGTAGCCGCTCAGCGTGCTGCCGGCCCGCTCGATCCTGACCCAATACGGGGCCTTGATAACCGTCGAGCTGTCGGCGTTGGCCGAGGCGCCGTTGGTGGCGGAACGGTACTGGAAGCTGGCGCCGTTGCCCGCGGCCCCGTCGGTGTTGGCCGTCATGATCATCATGGCGTGGGTCGAACCGCCGTTGATGCTGTCGCGGATCATCACGCCGCCCTTGGCCCAGGTGTTGGAGCCGGGACCGATGCTGGTCACGCGAGCGACCATGGAGCCGTCGCCGGAAAGGGTCTTGTAGGCGTAGGTGAACTCGTCCGAGTTGTTCCAGATGTCGGCGCCCGTGCCGGTGAGCGTCATCTTGCCGCCTGTCTCGGTGACGGCCGTAGTCGCCAGTGCCGGGTAGCCGCGGGTCCAGACGCACAGTTCACTGGCGCCCGAGCCGGTGCAGTTCTGCGGTGTGTCGAACTCCTTGACGGCTTCGCTGAAGAACGGAGTCTTCGTGTTGTCGTAAGCCAGGGGCATCGACTGCCTGCCGCCGTGAACTATGGTCCTCTCGGCAAACGGCGCCGTCATATACCCGACGGTCGAGCCGCCGTAAGCCGCGTCCGCGATGCCGTCGAGCCACGCCTCGTAGAGCCGGCTGCCCTCGTCGTCGGTGTAGCCCTCGAAATCCTCGAGCGGCGAGAACTCCTGGGCGGTGAAGCTCCAAACCGGACCTGCATACGGACCGTCTCCGCCGATCTCGTCGACCTTCCAGAAGTACTTGGCGCCGAAAGTCAGAGCGGCCGGCGTGAAGACATGATCGGTCACCGTGCTGGAGGCAGCGGTGCCGGCGGCGACCGCGTCGGGGTCGGTGCCGAAAAACACCTTGTGCGAGGTGGCCTCGCGACCCGGACGCCAGTTCAACGAGGAGGTCAGAAGAACGCCGGTCGCCGCATCGGCCGGCTGCGGCTGACGAGCCTGAACCGGCACATAGTGGAACCGCACCTCGCTGAGACTCACCTGCGGGGTGACGCCGCCCCAGTTGCTGTTGATCGTCAGCTTGACGAACTGGGCCGTGACGCCGCCGAAATCGACCTTTGTGTTGGCTGTGTAGCTGGCGTCGCCCGTGCCGCGGGCGAACTCATGTGGACCCGCCAGCGTTTCCCATGTCGCGCCGTCGGCGGAATACTCGATCGTGACGTCCTTGGCGCCGAAGCCGACGAACGCCTCCACGACCTGGTTGGCGTTCCAGACCCACATCTGGTCGAGCTTGTAGGCCTTGTCGAACTGATACTGAATCCAGTGCGGCTTGGTGTTGCCGCTCATCCACATTTCCACCAGTTGGATGGAGTGCTGGTCACTGGCGTTCAGGCCGGAGCCGTTGACCGTGTTCTGCGGACCGGTGTCCGCGCGGCTCTGGCTGGATGCTGTGGCGGTCACGTTCTTGATCGGATACGAGAACGGTTCCACGGTGAAGCTCCAGACGTCTCCCTTGAAGATCGCGTTGTCCGGGGCCGCATTGACCTCGTCGACGCGCCAATGGTAGACCGTCCCGAATTCCAGAAGCGTCTCGCCGTCATAGCTGGCGGCCGCCTGACCCTGGCTGACGAGCACGCCCTTGGTGTCGGCCCGGCTGGCGTCGGTGACGTCGTCCAGGCTCGTGCCGAGGTAGACGTCGTGCGTGGCCGCGAACTCGCCGGGCGTCCAGCTCAGCACAACGTCCTGCGGCACGTCCTTCGCGTCTTCTGCAGGGACAGGATCCCCCGCCAGCTCCGCGCCGGGGCCTTTGCCCGCCATCACCTTGAGTACTTCGCCCTGCGTCAACGCGCGTTCATAGAGTCGCACGTCGCTGAGGTACCCCTGCCAGGCCTCCACAACGCCGCTGTAGCCGTCGGCGCCCATGTAGAACGGATTTGGCGCGACGGTCTTGGTCATCGTATTGGTCAGCGTCGGGACGCCGTTGCGGTAGTACGTCAGGGACGCGCCATCCTTGACGAGAGCGTGGTGAATCCAGACATCGCTGGGGATCGAGTTGTAATTGATCCCGTTGATGTAGGAACCGTCGTCGTTGTAGCACTCGAACCGCGTGGGCGTGAACTTGATGAACTGCAGCGGCGATGCCGTCCCGCCGTAGCGGTTGCCGAGCATGGTGTCATTGTTCGTCGCCTGCGCGGCGGGTTGCTTGGCCCAGAAGATCCAGGTGAAGTCGTTCTGCAGGGTCATCGCCGGGATGGTCAGAGCGGGATTGACGCAGGCGCCGGTGCCGTCGGTTCCGTTGAAGCTGATAACCATGCCTCGCTCGGGGTCGTTGACCCACACGGAACCGCCGGCCCCCAGTCCTCCGTTCGGATTCACGATGGTCCCGTTGTGTCCGTTGCCGGAGAAATCCGCCGCGGTGGTGCCCGCTCCGTCGTTCAATTTCCACCAGCCGATCAGCGTCGGGTCTCCGGCGTGCGTCGTGGAACCGGCCATCGCGATGGCCGCCAGAACACACAGTGTCATTGCTGTAAATCTCTTGCCCATGACAGTCCTCCTATCATTGCCAACACCACACTGAAACCCCGACCGTATTGCGGTCGCACACTTTGCAGAACTCCAGGGACCCCGGCCACCCCCCCGGCACGGCCGGGGTCCCGTGGAATGCGTCTTCAACCGGCTACTGAGCCGAACGGCCGTAACCGATGTCGTCGATGAACACCATGCCGGCGCCGCCGGCGGTCGGGGCCGCCTTGTTGCCCACGCCGATCGTCAGCTTGGTGATCTTACTGAAGTTCACGCCGTTCAGGCTGCTCATCGGAACAACCCAGCGGGTCCAGTCGGCCGTGTTCGCGGCGGTGGCGCTGGTCGCGGTGGCGCTCTTGCCGGCGCTGTCCTGGACGATCAGATACATCTCGGACACCGGGTTGTACTTGGCCCGGTTGATCACCGCGCCCTGCCAGGCGCCGCTGACGCCGCCGGTGGCGGAGATGCCGTCGAACTCGAAGGTCCGGTTTTCGCCGGCCGCATGCGACGTCACGCACAGGCCGATCTGGACGGGCGAGGTCATCACGATGACCGTCTGGCCCATCTGGCTCCAGGCCTTGCCGTCGGCGGAGGTCGAGCCGGTCAGAATGTCGCCCTGCCGCTCGATCTTGACCCAGTACGGCGGCTTGAGAACCGTGCCGCTGTCGACGTTGGCCGAGGCGCCGTTGGCGGCCGCGCGGTACTGGAAGCTGGCGCCGTTGCCGGCGGCACCGTCGGTATTGGCGGTCATGACCATCATGGCGTGGGTCGAGCCGCCGTCGAGGCTGTCTCGGATCATGACACCACCCTTGGCCCAGGTATTGGTGCCCGGCCCGATACTGACCACCCGGGCGATCAGGCTGCCGTCTCCGTCGAGGGTCTTGTAGGCGTAGGTGAACTCATCGGAGTTGTTCCAGATGTCGGCGCCGGCGCCGGTCACGCTCATCCGGCCGCCGGTTTCCGTCACAGCCACCGTGGTGACCGCCGGGTACCCTCGCGTCCAGACGCACAGTTGACTTGCTCCCGATCCGGTGCAGTTCTGCGGCGTGTCGAACGTCAGCGTCGCTTCGCTGTAGAACGGCGCCTTGGTATTATCGAAAGCCAGGGGCATCGACTGCTTGCCGGCGTGAACGATCGTCTGCTCGGCAAACGGAGCCTCCATGTAACCGACCGTGGAACCGCCGTTGGCCGTGTCGACCATGCCGTCGAGCCAGGATTCGTAGATCCGGCTGCCCTCGTCGTCGGTGTAGCCCTCGAAATCGTCGAGAGCCGCGAACTCCTGGGCGGTGAAGCTCCAGACCGGCCCCTCGTACGGACCGTTCCCGCCGAGTTCATCGACCTTCCAGAAGTACTTCGTACCGAACGTCATGCCAGCCGGGGCGTAGCTGTGGTCGGTCACCTCGCTGGAGGCAGCCGTGCCGGCGGCCACCGCGTCGCCGTCCGTGCCGAAGTACACCTTGTGCGAGGTCGCCTCGCGGCCCGGCCGCCAGTTCAGCGTGCCCGTCAAACTGACGTCCGTGCCGCCGTCGGCCGGCGAGGGCTCTCTGCCCTGGACCGGCACGTAGTAGAACCGCACCTCGCTCAGGGACACCTGCGGGGTGACTGAGCCCCAGTTGCTGGCGATGTTCAGCCGAACGTATTTGGCCATCGCACCGCCGAAATCGACGATCGTGTTGGCGGTGTAGGAGGAATCGCCCGTCGCCTGGGCGAACTGGGAGACGCCCTCGAGCGTGGTCCAAGTCGCACCGTCGGTGGAATACTCGATCGCGACGTCCTTGACCCCGAACCCGACGAACACCTCGACCATCTGGTTGGCGTTCCAGACCCACATCTCGTCGAGCTTGTAGACCTTGTCGAATTCATACCGAATCCAGTGCGGCTTGGTGTTGCCGCTGAGCCACATCTTCGTCACGTCCATGGAGTGCTGATCCTCGGCGTTCAGGCCGGAGCCGTTGACCGTGTTCTGCGGCCCGGTGTCGGCCCGGCTGGTGCTGGAGGCAGTGGCGGTGACGCCTGTGATCGGATAGGCGAACGGCTCGGCCGTGAAGCTCCAGACATCCCCCTTGAAGATCGTGTTGTCGGGGGCCGCATTGACCTCGTCGACCCGCCAGAAGTAGGTCTTACCGAACTCGAAGAGCGTTTCCCCGTCGTAGCTGGCGGCCGCCTGATCCTGGCTGACGAGCAGGCCTTTCGGATCGGCCCGGTCGGCGTCGTTGACATCCGCGAAACTCGTGCCGATGTACACGTCATGCGTCGCGGCGTACTCGCCGGGCGTCCAGCGCAGAACCACGTCCTGGGGCACGTCGACCGCCTTGTCCTCGGGAACGGGGTCCTTGGCGATGGACTTGCTGGCCAGACCCTCCATGATCTTGAGGATCTCGGCGGGAGTCAGGGCGTTGTTGTAGATCTGGACGTCGTCCATCAGGCCGTGGAGCCGACGTCCGGTGGCCCCGGAGTTCTCGCCGATGTAGAGATCGTAGTTGGCGCTGTCGCCGATCTGCCCGCCGTAGGTCTGCCGCGCGTCCTCCCTTCCATCGATGTAGATGATCGCGGTGGTCCCGTCGTAGGTCCCGCAATAGTGGTGCCACTGGTTGTCGGTGATGATCGTCGGGGCGTTGAAGTAGTTGCTCCCGGTGATGCCCATGTGGGTGCCGTTGCCGGTGCCGTCGCCCCGGCTGGCCCGGTAGGCCGCGTCGCTTTTGGCCAGGAACGCCTCCCAGGTGTTCGTGAACGCCTGGACCTTGAACCAGAACGCGATCGTGATCTGGTCCCGGATGTTCAAAGACGCGGCCCTGCCGCAGTTGATGTACGTGTTGCCGTCGAATTGAAAGGCGCCGTCAATCTTGCCGGGAACCCATTGCGGGTTGCCGACGACTGTGCCGTTATTGCCGTACCCGCTGGAATCGGCGGCAACGTTCCCGGCGGTCTCGTCGAAGGTCCACCACCCCACCAGATCCCCCGACGCCGACCAGACCGGCCCTAAACACAAGATACAGAACATCGCAAAAATCGGCTTTCTCAACATTGTCGTCCTCCTTCAGAAGTGCGGTACATCAATGCTGTCACGCCACACGCGTGCGCCAGAAATGCTTGCTGCTCTGCGGTTGTGAAAGATCTCAGAAGGAGTGCGTACGAAACTGCGGCCTCGCGCACAGCCGTGCGGATACTCCCCCAAAGCGAAGCCGCTCGCACACACGCCGGAAGAACACAGGCTATGCCACTTCACCTATTGTACAGAGGGAACTTGCCCCAAATCAACCAAAATCTTCGGAGCGGACTCCCGCCTGGCACACCAAAGACAACGGGGCCCCCGTCTTGTGGACAGGGGCCCCGCATCGAGACTCCAGCACGTTGCCGGCCTATTGACGATGGCGACTCAGAACGGCTTGGCCACCGGTTGCGTCTGCCCCATCACCCACAGCAGCTCCTCCTGGGACAACACGCGGTTGTAGACGCGGACGTCATCCAACGCGCCCAGCCAGAAATAGCTTGTGGTGGATTCCCCGCAGCCCAGTTTGAACGAGCCGGTCGAGGTGCCGAGCAAGGCCGTCGTGGCCAACTCGCGGTCCAGGCTCCCAAAAACGTAGGTCCGAATGAACTGACCCTTGGAGTAGACCCCGGCCACGTGATACCAGACGTCCTGCTGCAACGCGGTTCCCCCGGCCGAATTCCGGTTCAGGGTGCTCGCGTTGGCGGAGGTACGGATCTCGAACTCAACCATGTTGTTGGTGTAGAGACCCAACTTGTAGCCGCCCGTGGTGCCGTCCTGGTTGGACGCGATCTTGCGATCCCCGGCGGTGAAGCCCATCTTGATCCAGGCCGTGATGGTGACCGCGTCGGTCAGATTCAGGCTCGCGCCCTTGCCGCAGTCGACAAAGGTCTGCCCGTTCGTGAACTCCATCGCCTGCCCGATTGCGCCGGCGATCCAGGTCGCGGTCCCGCCCGTGACGGTTCCGTTGTTGCCCTTGCCCGAGGTGTCGTTGGCGTTGCCGTCCAGGGTCCACAATCCCACCAGATTGGCTTTGCCCGGGTCGACCGGGGTAATGAACTGGGGGGCCTTCGGATACAGACGGATGTCGTCGACGTACAGGATGCCTTTGGCGCCGGCGCCCTCGATGCCGATCGTGAAGGTGCGAACGCTGCTGACGTTGCCGGCGGTCGACAGATCGACGTTCCACGCCTGCCAGATGCCGCGTGCCAGATCCGTTGCGGCTCCGTTGTAGGCCACCTTGGTGTTGTTGATCTTGAGGTACAGTTGCCCGGTGTTGCCTGCGGCGCCGGCGAAGTGGATCGCGAGGCTCTTGACGCCGCGAGCGGTCCAATTCTGGGGCGAATCGAAGGCGATCGTGGCTTCGGACGAGCTGAACGTGCTGTTGTCGAACTTCAGAGGCATGGACTGCCTTCCGCCGTGGACGATGGTCGCCTCGGCAAACGGCGCCTGGTCGTATCCAACCTGCGAACCGCTCTTGCCGTCGGTGATGCCGTCGGTCCAGGCCTCATAAATCCGGCTGCCTTCGTCGTCGGTGTAGGCCTCGAAGTCGTCGACGACCAGATACGCCTGCGTCCTAAAGCTCCAGATGTCGCCTTCCCGCGTGCCGGCATCGCCGATCTCGTCGACTCTCCAGAAGTACTCGGTGTCGAGGTTCATGGCAGGCGGGGTGAAGCCGGGCTCGGCCACGGTGCTGGAGGCAGCCGTAGCGGCGGCGACCGCGGCGCTGTCGGCGCCGAAGAACACCTTGTGGGAAACGGCCTCGCGGCCGGGCCGCCAGTCCATCGAGGCGGTCAGAGCGACGTTCGTCGCGCCGTTGGCCGGCGCCGGCTGGAAGGCCTGGACCGGCACGTAGAAGAACCGCACTTCGCTCAGGCTCACCTGCGGGGCCATCCCGCCCCAGTTGCTGTTGATCGTCAGCTTGACGAACTTGGCCTCCGCGCCGCCGAAATCGACGACCGTGTTGGCCGTATAGGTCGGCAATCCGCTGGCGCGGGCGAACTCCGGAACGCCCTCCAGCGTGGTCCATGTCGCGCCGTCGGCGGAGTACTCGATCACAACGTCCTTGGCGCCGAAGCCGACGAACCCTTCGATCACCTGGTTGGCGTTCCAGACCCACAGTTTGTCAACTACATAGACCTTGTCGAACTCGTACTGAATCCACTTGGGCGCAACCTCGTTGCTCATCCACATCTGCGTCAACTCGACGGAGTGCTGGTCTGCGGCGTTGAGCCCGGACCCATTGACCGTGTTCTGCGCCGACGTGTCGGGCCGGCTCTGGCCGGAGGCGGTGGCCGTTATGTTCTTGATCGGGTAGGAGAACGGCTCGACGGTGAAAGACCACACCTGCCCCTTGAAAACCGTGTAATCGGGGGCTCCGTTGACCTCATCGACCCGCCAGTAGTAGGTCTGGCCGTATTCGAGCAGGCCGTCCGGATCATAGGTCGTGGTGGTCTGGCCCTGGCTGACGAGGCCGCCGGCTCCGTTGGCATCGGCGGCACTGGTGCTGAAGTACACATCGTGGGTCGCGGCGTAGTCCGTGCCCGTCCAGCCCAGAACCACGTCGCGCGGGATATCCGTCGCGGCGTCGGAGGGCACGGGCTCGCTGGCCGTCGTGAACGCCTCGTAGTACTCCGCCACGGCGATCAGGTTGGCGATGCTGACCGGAGCGCCCGTGTGGTCCTCGATTCGAACGAACCCGCGGAACGTGTCGCCCGGGAGATAGTGCTTGACCCAGCCGGAAGCGGCGCCGTTGCGATCGACCGCGAGAATCTCGAGATTGGGCGTGATCGTCGCGCCCGTCGGGCGAGTGGAGGTCCACGGCGTCTTGAGGCCCCAGCGGGCGCCGGCCTCAGTGATCGTGATCACGGCGCCGACGTCTCGGGTCGCTGAAGAACCGGCGAAGCCCAGGACGTTGATCGAACCATTGTCGCCCCAGGTCGTGTTTGCGCCACCCGGCGCGGACACGTAGTAGAACGGAATATCGGAGTACCAGACGACCTTGCCGCCGGCATCGAGATAGCGACGAATCGTGCAGGTGGCGTTCTGTGCCTCGGCCACCGTGTTGGGCACGGCGTCCCTGCACATCACGACCACACTGAGCCTCTTGTCCGCGATGCGGGCGTCCATCCAGGCCTTCAATTCAGTCCCGTTGACGACGCGGTAGCCGGCCGCCGCGAGGGCGTCGCGCACGGCGATCCCGTCGCCGGCCCAGGCCGTCCCGAAATTGGAGTCCCAGTAGGCGACCCGATCGTAGGGACTGCCCTGGACCTGCGCTACGGCCACCGCCAGCACCGATAACGCAAAGAGTACACGGATCGATCTTCCACACATAGCCAATCCTCCTGAAGCGAACATGAATAGCTCCGCGACGACACACATGCCGCCACGCACTGATTCTGGTCTGCAAACTCCCATTCCCAATCAGGTCGCGACGGCGTCTTGCGAAGAGACGCCATCGCGCCTGCCCTGCCGATCTTCCGCGGCAGAGACACTCTCTTCTCCGGCGGATCGGCCTATTGCCCGTCAGCCGGGTGGCCGAAGCCGATGTCGTCGATGTAGAGCATGCCGGCCCCGCCCTTGACCGGGCTGGTCTTGCTGCCGGCGCCCAGGTACAGTTTCTTGACCGCCTTGAGATTCACGCCCGTGAAGCTGCTCAAGGGGATCTTCCACTGCACCCAATCCGCGGAGGTCGCCGCGGTCGCGTTCGTCGCCGTGGCGGCCTTGCCCGCGCTGTCCTGCACCGTCACGTACAGGCTCGTCGGGTCGTTGGTCGGCTGCGGATCGTCCCCGATCGTCGCAACCTGCCAGACGCCCCCGGCCGCACCCGTCACAGCCACGCCCGACATCACCGCCGTCGTCGTCGCCGCCGTGTTGTGGCTGGTCACGCACAGACCCACGTAGACCGGGTTGGTCATCGCAACCGTCGTCGAGGCGATCGTCCCGTCCGTGTTCTTGAGGTCCGTCCAGGCCTTCCCGTCCACGGAATACTGCGCCGTGAAGACGTCGCCCTTGCGGGTCAGCTTGACCCACTGGGGAGCCGTGATGCCCGCCTGCGTCGCGCTGCTGCACGTGCCGGCCGCCTGCGGACGCCAGCCCATCGACACGCCGCTGCCGAACGACTGGATGAAATACACGAACTTCGAATCCGCATCGAGGCTCTGGCGGACCATGACGCCCGCCTTCGCCCAGACGTTCGTGTTCACCAGGCTCTCGACCTTGACAACGATCGAGCCGTCGCCCGTGAGGGTCTTGTAGGCGAACCGGAAATCGTCGGCCGTGTCCCAGATGTCGTGCCCTGCGGCCGTCATGGTGACCGTGCCGCCGTCCTCCACGTACGCCGCCGGGTTGCCGCGAACCCACAGACTCAGCGTGTCGGCCCCGTTGACCGTCCAATTCTCGGCCGGCGAGAATTCGCGCTCGGCCTCGCTGTAGAACGGGGTATTGACGTTGTTGTACTCGATGGGCATCGACTGCTTGCCGCTGTGGACGATCGTCCGCTCGGCGAACGGCGCCTCCATGTAACCCACGATGGAACCGTTCGTGCCGTTGGTCAGGCCGTCGATCCAGGTCTCATAGATCCGGCTGCCCTCGTCGTCGGTGTAGCCCTCGATGTCGTCGATGACCACGTATTCGCCGGTGGTGAAGCTCCAGACGTCGCCTTCCCAGACGCTGGGCTCGGCGGCCTCGTTGACCTCGACCACTTTCCAGTAGTATTTGGTCCCGAGCGTCAGATCCCCTGCGTCAAAGCGGGCATCGGCCACGGTCTTGACCGTCGCGGTCCCGTCGGCCACGGCCTGCCGGTCGGTCCCGAAGTAGACCCTGTGCGAAGCCGCTTCGCGGCCGGAACGCCAGGAGAGAGCCCCGTCGACGGGGGCGTTCGCGGCGGCGTCGGCCGGGAACGGCATCGCCGGTTGGACCGGAATCGAAAGGAATCGGATCTCGCTCAGGCCGTACTGCGGCAGCATGCCGCCCCAGTTGGAGACGATCGTCAGCTTGACGAACCTGGCGGCGATCCCGCCCAGCTCGACCGAGTCCGGGGTGTAGGCGGCCTCGCCGGGGGCCCGGGGCAATTCCACGTTGCCCAGCGTCGTCCAGGCGGCGCCGTCCACGGAGTACTCGACCGTGGCTTCCTTGACGCCGAACCCGAGCACGGACTCGAGCAACTGGTTGGAGTTCCACACCAGGATGCGGTCCAGCTTGTAGACCTTGTCGAACGCGAACTGAATCCAGGTCGGCTGCGCGCCGCCGTTGGCGCTGAGCCACATGTCTTTGCCTTCCGCGGAGTGCGCATCGCCGGTCAAGCCGGAGCTGTTGACCAGGTTCTCGGGTCCCATGCCGGGGTTGGAACTCGATGCGGTGGCCGTGACGTTCGCGATGGGGTAGGAATAGTCCTCGGTCGTAAAACTCCAGACCTCGCCTCGATGCACGGTCGAGGGAGCCTCGACCTCGTCGATCCGCCAGTAGTAGGTC
>JAAYVJ010000528.1 GCA_012517265.1 Planctomycetota bacterium
CGCGGACGATCTCGGCGATCGCGCCGGCGTAGCTGCCCAGGTCGCCCGTTCCGTCGCCGGCCAGGGGGAATCGCGCCAGGCGGATGCCGAGCTGTTCCGCGGCTTTCCGCTCCGCCCGCTGGTCCGGATCCTGGGGTTCCTCTTGCGTGAGGTCGACGATGACGGCGATCTTGTGGCGTTTGAGCGTCTTCCTGACGAGCGAGGGCGCGAGCCGGCCGCTGCGGTAGATACAGCCCTTCTCCACGGCGGACCATCGCTTGGGCACTGCGCGGTCCTCGAACACCTCCACCCAGATCCATGCGGCGCCGCAGAGGATCAGGATCACGCCGACCGCCGCCGCGCCACGTCTTTCCTTGTTGCCCATAGATTCCCTTTGTCCCCGAACTCACCGCGTTCCTCTCCATTGTTCCTGGACTGCAACGATAGCACAATCCGAAGCAGGCGCGAAGCGGCCGGGTGGAAACGAAAAAGGCCGCGGACATTGCCGCGGCCTTCGATGATTCACGATATCGACGTTCTCCCGGACGAGGACGATCTCATCCGAAATGCTTGTACAGGAGTTCGCCCGCCAGGCGGCACACCCAAGGCGGAGATTTCTGGATCACGGGCGCGACGATCTTCGCCAGTCTTCCGTGCGAGGGCTCAGACGCCTTTTCCGGCATCGTGCAATAGGTGAGCGTGGTCTCCTCCGCGCCCCACCCGGCCTTGAATCTCGCCAGTCCCTCGTTGTCCGCGTCGGTTCGGCCCAGGTCCAGCATGTTGAAGCCGTTCTCGCAGCCCCAGCGGATCGCGGTCCACAGGAGAAGATGGCTCGGCTGCAAAGAACGCAGCTCGGTGTCCGAAGCGCTGAACTTGTACGTGAGCGTCTTCTGCCAGGACAGGAACACCGTCGCCGCGATGCACTTCTCGTCTTTGTAGGCGAGCCAGACGCTGCCCAATCCGCGGTCCATCAGCTCTGTGACAAGGAGCTTGAAGAACCGCCTCGGCTGGATGGGGACGCCCTGGCGTCGTCTGGTCTGCAGATGAAGCTGGTAGAACGCGTCCATGTGTTTCCGCGTCGATCCCCACTCGATGCGCACCCCTTTCTTCTCCGCGACGCCGACGTTGCGTTTGTGCATGTTCTGGATACGCGCGGCCACCGCTTCGAAGTCCGGGCCCAGGGCGATCTTGTGCAGCTTGAAGCAAGCGGACGGCTGCAACGGGCGAGGATACGGCATATCCCAACGCAGCTCCGTCCGGGAGACGCCCTTGGCGGCGGGCAGGGACGACAGGCCCTCCATCAGGCGATCGACCGACGCGTCGTCACGATAGAGAGGGCTGCAGTGATCCGTGAACGGCAGAGAGGTCCACCGACACCCTCGGAGGATGCCCTTGATCTCCATGACGGGAATGCCCGCACGGATCTCGTCGTCGGAGTCCTTCACGGCGAGAACGAAAGGCCGGAATCCATAGCACTTGCGGAGAACCTCGGTCCACTGCGGATGGTGAAAAATGTTGGCTTCGGATCTCGACTCGATGAAGCTCATCCATCTCGCGTCGGAGGGTTCGACAAGGCGGCATTCACCATTCTGTTCCGCGACGCCG
>JAAYVJ010000529.1 GCA_012517265.1 Planctomycetota bacterium
CTCGCTGCAAGTGCGGGGTTGCGGGTTTCGGCGGGATTTGGTATGGATGGGCCCCGGTGCGGCCTGTCGGACCAATCTGTCGGCGGGCCTCGCCGGTGGAATCGGGTACCGCAGCAACCGACAAGATCGAAAGGAGATCCTTGTGAGCATTGAACTGAAGAGAGATTGCCGATACGCCCTGCTCGTGCCGACCAGCATGGGCATCCGTCTGACCCCCGACGCCGGACAGCCGTTCCATTGCAGCCGGCGGTTCACCATGCAGGCCACCAGCGCCGAGACCAACGTGGCAAGCGTCTCATCGTATCTGGGCCTGCCGGTCAAGGTGCTGACGACCTTCGTCAAGGGCAGCCCGATCGCGCGGTTCATCAAGGACGAACTGGCGAGCCGGCACATGGACTACGAGGGCAAGGAAGTCCCGCAGGGCGGGCCTTGGGGTTACCGGCACCAGTTCAACCTGGCCGACAGCGGCTACGGCTCTCGCGGCCCGCGGGTGTCCAACGACCGGGCGGGCGAGGTCGGCCGGACGCTGAACGTCAAGGACTTCGACCTCGACCGAATCTTCGGCAGGGAAGGCGTGCAGATCGTGCACCTGTCGGGCCTGATCGGGGCCCTGTCGCCGGAGACCGGGACGTTCTGCCTGGAACTGGCGCGGGCCGCCAAGAAGTACGGGACGCGGATCGCGTTCGACCTGAACTACCGGGCCTCGTTCTGGAAGAACCGCGAGAAGGAGCTTCGCGCGATCTTCCACGAGATCGCGGGCGTCGCGGACATCCTTGTCGGCAACGAGGAGGATTTCCAGCTCTCGCTGGGGATCGAAGGTCCCGAGGCCGGCGGCAAGGGCCTGGCCGCCAAGATGGACAGCTTCAAGGTGATGATCGACCACGCGAAGAAGACCTACCCCAACGCCTCGGTCTTCGCGACGACGCTGCGGGAGGTCGTCAGTTGCCAATGCCACCGCTGGGGCGCGGTGATGGCCGAAGGGAAGAACTGGCACGTGGTCGAGCCGCGGGAGATCGTGGTCCTCGACCGCATCGGCGGCGGCGACGGCTTCGTCGGCGGCATGCTCTACGCGATCCTCCGCGGCTGGGAGCCCGCCAAGTGGGTCCAGTTCGGATGGGCGACCGGGGCGCTGGTCACGACGCTGCTGACCGATTACGCCCAGCCGGCGGACGAGGAAGAAATCTGGAGCATCTGGGAGGGCAACGCCCGCGTGAAGCGATAGAGGACGAAGACCGTTTCGACGGTTTTTCACCACGAAGGGCAGAACGGATGAAGACGCTTTCATGAAGATGGACTCCTTGGTTCTTTTGAAATCCTGTTTGAGCGTTCTGCTCTTCGTGGTTGCGGGGGCAGGGGCGGACGTCAGTGCGGAGGTAATCGACCTCGCGTCCGACCTGACGCCAATCCGGGAGGAGTTCCAGTTCCCGGCGGTCGGAGCGGCGGTCATCGTGGAGGGCAAGCTTCACGCCCTCGGCGTGGTGGGCGTTCGCAAGGAAGACGGCGACGTCCCGGCCGAGCCGAACGACGCGTTCCACCTGGGCTCGTGCACCAAGGCGATGACCGGTTCGCTGATCGGCATGCTCGTCGCACAGGGCGAGCTCCGGTGGGACACGCCGCTGATCGAGTACTTCCCTGAGCTAAAGAACACGATGCACCCCGACTATCGCGGCGTGACGCTGGTGCACCTGTTGTCCCATCGGGCGGGCGTCCCGTCGATGACTGCGGGCTTTGCGCCGGTGGAGGGCAAGGACCTCGCGAGGGTGCGCAGGATGACGTCCCCCGCCGACCAGCGGAAACGGGTCGTGGAGATCGTCCTGACGCGGCCGCCGGTCAACAATCCCGGCGAGAAGTATGAGTACTCCAACGCCGGCTTCACCATCGCCGCGGTCATCGCGGAACGAACGATGGGCGAGGACTATGAATCGCTGATGCAGCGGATGCTCTTCGGCCCGCTGGGAATGCGAACCGCCGGCTTCGGCCCGATGGGCACGCCGGACAAGATGGACGCACTGTGGGGACACCGCAAAGAGGGCGACAAGATCATCCCGGTCAAGCCGGGCCCGCAGGCCGACAACCCGCCCTTCCTCACGCCGGGCGGGCGCGTCCACTGCTCGATGGCCGACTGGGCGAAGTACATCCAGTGTGTCCTGGCGGCCGCTCGCGACGAGAACGATCTGCTTCCCGCGGCTGCGATCCTGCAGTTGAAGACGCCTCCCTTCCACGGCGACTACGCCTTGGGCTGGTGTCTGCAGGAC